>CAYLKG010000052.1:0-14898 GCA_964384195.1 uncultured Aliarcobacter sp.
TATATTATAGTTATGATATGTTTAAAATTGATGCTTTAGAGTTATCTTTTTTATGTAAGGATTTTACTTCAGATGCAATTTTAGGAATTGCAAGAGGTGGTTTGACTCTATCTCACTTTATGTCTCAAGCGTTAAGTCAAAGGAATGTTTTTACATTAAATACAATTTCATATGATGGTAGAATACAAAAAGATAATGTTGAAGTATTTAATATTCCAAGTTTAGAAAAATTCAGAAAAGTTTTAATAGTTGATGACATTATTGATAGTGGTAAAACTATAGAAAAAGTTATGACACTTTTAAAAAACAGTTATCCTAATATAGAATTTAAAGTAGCATCTTTATTCTATAAAGAAGATGCATTGGTAAGACCAGATTTTACAATTAATAAAGCAGATAAATGGATAGATTTCTTTTGGGAAGTTGATTTAGACTTAAAGGATAAAAATTGATTATTAATAATAATGTTAAGACTTTTTTAGCAATAGCTACTTTATTTATGGTTACTGCTATAGCTTTAGGAGCTTTTGGAGCTCATGGATTAAAGAAAATTCTCGAGCCTGAAATGCTGAAAATATTTCATACTGGTGTTGAATATCAGTTTTATAATACTTTTGGACTTTTTTTTGCATCATTTATTTACATGATAAAACAAGAATCGAAAAGAATAAAAATAAGTTTGTATTTGATTGTCGTAGGAACTTTAATATTTAGTATTTCACTTTATATGCTTACAATTTTAAATATGCCAATTTTAGGTGCAATAACACCTATTGGTGGAACTTTACAAATTATTGCTTATTTGTTATTATTTTTTGGAATTTTAAAAGATTAAGGAGAAAATTATTATGGCAGTAAAAGAACATTCTTTAGATATTTCGGCAAAACTTGATATGCAAGAGATGAAAAATGCAGTAATTCAAGCTGAAAAAGAGATTGAAAATAGATATGATTTTAAAGGTATTACAAAAGATATAGATCTAAATATTGGGGCAAAAAGCTTAATTTTAATTAGTGCTAGTGATAATAAAATTGATGCTATGCTTGATATTATGATATCAAAAATGAATAAAAGAGGAATAAGTATAAATTCATTAGAAGAAGTTAAAAAAGAAGATAGTAGTGGAGGAAATAGAAAATATACTTATAAGATAATCGATAGTATTGAAAAAGATGAAGCAAAAAGAATTCAAACAGAAATAAAAAATTTAAAACTTAAGGTTAGTGCTGTAAATCAAGGAGATACTATTAGAGTAACTGGAAAAAATATCGATGATTTACAAACAATTATGAAACATTTAAGAACTTTAGATTTAAAAGCACCGTTAGTATTTGATAATTTTAAATAATGAATCTTTTACTTTTAGAAGATGATATTGCTTTAAGTGATATTTTGAGTGATTTTCTAAATGACAATGGTTTTAATGTAACATTGTGTGAAAATGGTCAAGATGCGTTAGAAAAGTTAGTAGAAAGTAAGTTTGATTTAGCAATTTTGGATATTAATACTCCTAGTCTTTCTGGACTTGAAGTATTAATAGAGCTTCGAAATAGATATAAAAATAATATTCCAATAATCATAATAACAGCCTATCAAGATATTAAAAATCTTAAAAAAGCTTTTGAAAATAGGGCAGATGATTATATTAGGAAACCTTTTGACCTTGAAGAGTTGAATATTAGAATTCTGAAATTAAAAAGAGAATTTTTAATGCAAGAAGAGAGCTTTTTTTTAGATAATAATTTAATATTTAAACCAGAACTTTGTCAAATAATTAAAAATGATACAATAGTTAATATTGCTCAAAAAGAGAGAGATATTTTAAGATACTTTATAAATCATAAATCAAGAGTTATTTCAAATGAAGAGTTTTTTCAAAATATTTGGAATTATGATGAATCTCCTAGTGATACTACTATTAGAGTATATATAAAGACTTTAAGAGAAATTATTGGAAAAGATAGAATTATAACAATAAGAGGAGTTGGCTATAAATTTAAATAGTGAAGAAAAAAAAGCCCTTTTTGGCTTTTTATCAATTTATATAGTTTCGACGATTCTTTTACTAGGAATAATATTATATATTTATTATACAAATGAAGTTAAATCTTTGAAGAATAGTTGTAGTATGGAACTTTATAACTCTTCAATGAAAATAAAAAGTGAAATTTTAGATAAATATATGAAAAATGATAAATTTATACCCTATAAACTTGAAAATTCTGATATAAAATATGCTCTTTTTGATAAAGATAAAAATATTATTTTTTCATATTTAGATGAAAATTTTAATGTTGATTTTAAAAATAAAAACTTTTCAAATTCAAAATATAATTATTTTATTACAACAATAAATGAAGATGAAGTAGGAATAAAATATATTGTAATAGAAAGCTGTCAAGAGTACAATAATATTATAAATTTAAAATATATTATTTTGTCTGTACTCATTTTTTGTATTATTTTTATAGGTTTTATTGGGTATTTATTATCTTTGATACTTTTAAAACCAATAAAAAAAAGGGTGTTAGATATGGATAAATTTATAAAAGATTCTGCACATGAATTAAATACACCAATAACTGTACTTTTAAGCTCAGTTTCTATGCTGAAAAATGGTAAAAATCCTGAAAAAATGATGAAATATATTTCAAGTAGTTCAAAACAAATTTCACAAATATACAACGATATTCAATTTGCAACATTTAATGAATTTAAAAATAATCATATCTTAGAATTTGATCTAAAGGAGTTATTAAATCAAAGTATAGATTTTTTTATAGATATTGCAACATTAAAAAATATAAATATTTCTCAAAATTTGAACAGTTGCGTTGTGAAAATGGATAGAACAAAAGCTCAAAGGCTTGTAAATAATCTTATTTCCAATGCAATTAAATATAGTAAAAAAGATTCTAAAATCAATATTGAGTTGATAAATTGTAAACTAATGGTTGAAGATTTTGGAATAGGTATAAAAGAAGAGGAGCTAAAAGAGATTTTTGTAAGATATAAAAGGGGTGAAAATAGTGAAGGTGGCTTTGGAATAGGTCTTGATATCGTAAAAAGTGTTTGTCAAGAGTATGGTTTGATTTTAAATTTAGAATCAAAAGAGAAAGTTGGTACAAAATTTTTTGTTGATTTTTCAAATATTGCAAAATAATTGAAAAACTGTATTAATATAGTTTTTGTTAAAATAAAAAGAAAAGATAAGATATAAAATGATAAATGTAATAGAAAATTTAGAAATTTGTGAGTTGAAAGAGACGAATTACATAAAACCAGTAAAGGTTAAATTCACTCTTAATGGTGTAAAAAAAACTTGGGAAGCTGTAAGAAGTCATGATAGTGTATCTATTTTACTTTATCACACTCAAAAGAAAGCTTTTTTACTTGTTAAACAGTTTAGAATACCTGTTTATTTAAATGATGAAAATATTAAATTTACTTTTGAGCTTTGTGCAGGACTTATTGATAAAGATAAGTCTGTTGAAGAGATTGCTATTGAAGAAATAGATGAAGAGTGTGGATACAAAATAGATATTAAAGATCTCAAAAAAATTACTTCGTTTTTTACAAATGTTGGGATTAGCGGAGCTAAACAATATCTGTTTTTTGCTTGTATAGATGAAAGTCTTAAAATACATGATGGTGGCGGAATAAATGATGAGCAAATAGAATTGTTTTTTTTAGATATAAATAAAGTTGATGAGTTTATTTTTAATGAATCAAAGGCAAAAACTCCAGGTTTAATATTTTCACTTTATTGGTTTTTGAGAAATAAAAATGATTTAGGTTTGTAAAATGAGAAAGTATTTATTAATTTTTGCAACAATTTCAATTTTATTTGCACAAGAAGAAATAAAGCCTGAAGTTATTGATATAAATAATTCATTTATTACAAAATATGAATATGGAAAGATGTTGTTTAACAATCCAAGAGGAATAGGGTGTAATAATTGCCATGGTGATGATGCTAGAGGGAAAAAAATAGTTGATTTTAAACATACTATTAATGAACACACAACAAACAACAAAAAAGAGTTCAACTGCAGTTTGGTTGCTCCAGACATAAAATATGTTGAGTATGATGTTTTTTCAAAAAAAGTTAATTCTAAAAAGAATGAAAATTTGAAATTTGAAAAAGAGCAAGTTTGTGATAAGTTAATTTACCAAGCAAATGTAATGCCTACATATTTTTTGGTAGAAGATGAGATAGAGGCTATTTATTACTATATTCAAAATATGAAAACTAAACAATAGAGTTACTACCTTGAGAAAGCAACTCCAATTCCAACATTTGTAATTTCTCTATCATAATCAATCAAGCTTTGTCCATAACCATGGAAAAGTTGAAATAATCCATAAGTGTTTTTTGATGCCATAAATTCTGGAAGAGGAAACGTCCAGTTAAATTCAGCAGCACCTTTATTGGTATCATCAAATCTTAAATTATTTCTTAGCAATAATTCAAATGTATATTGTTTATAGGCATATAAAAAGCTTAAATCTCCGTGTCCATAATATTTTGTGAAGTCTGCATTGTCATCATTGTCTTTTGATTCAGGAATTCTATACCAAACTCTTGGAATTATAAATAAATTTGATGTTTGAAAAAGCCCTTCTAAATAAACTCTATTTAAAGATCTACTTAATTCATCTTTTTTTCCATTTGAAGAGTGCATAAATGAAGCTTTTACAGCTTTAAAATAGTGATTTTCTTTTATAGGTAATTCAATAAAAACTTCTGGTTCATAGTTTGTTTCTCTAAAAGGAGCTGAATCTTTTGAAATTTGCCAATAAGATTTTTGTGTGTAAGCAAAACTAATAGTTTCATCTAGCCCCAAAAAGTTTTCAGCTAAAGGTTTTTCTATACTAAGTTGGAAAGCAGTCTCAAAATTTGATCTATCAGATATATTTTGAGTTGTATATGTCACAGGAAAAATATAGTTTTTTTTGTAAGGATATATACCAAAATCTTTTGTTACAAGTTGTTCAACATTTTTTTCTGTCTCTTCATCACCTACACTATCAATATGTCTTTCAAAAAATGCTTTCTTAAGATTTGAAGAGTTTTCTTGTTTTTGCGATATTTTATTTAATTCTTCAATATATTTTTCTTCTTTGTTATTGTTTGTAGTTGCAGCTTTTTTGTATAAAAGCATAGCTTCCTTAAAATTACCTTCATTTTCAAGTTTCTGTGCTTCGATTAAAATTTGTTCATTTGATGCAAAGCAGAAAGTACAAGCTAAAATTGATAAAAGTTTTTTCATTTTTTGTATTTCCATAAAGAATTTTGGCAATTTTACTTAAATTTTGGTTTATAGTTTATAAAAGCCGCAAAGTGATATAATCCACCTAATTTTTATAATAAAGGTAAAAAATGTTAGTTGCACCATCTATTTTATCGGCTGATTTTGGAAATTTACAAAGAGATATAAAAGCCATTTGTGATGCAGGTTGTGATTTGGTGCATGTTGATGTTATGGATGGACATTTTGTACCAAATCTTACAATTGGACCTGTTGTTGTAGAGCCTGTTGCAAAGGCTAGCACAAAACCTTTAGATATACACTTAATGGTAGAAAATAACAATTTTTTTGTAGATTTATTTGCCCCTTTAAAACCAAAGTATCTCTCTTTTCATTTAGAGAGCGAAAAGCATCCTCATAGACTTATTCAAAAAATAAGAAGTCTAGGAATCTCTCCCGCAATTACTTTAAATCCTCATACAAAAGTTGAAGATATTGAGTATTTATTAGAGGATTTAGATATGGTACTTTTAATGTCTGTAAATCCTGGATTTGGTGGACAAAAATTTATTCCAACTGTAATTGAAAAAGCTAAAAAATTAAAAGAGCTTATAAACAAAAGAAATCCAAATTGTCTAATAGAAGTTGATGGAGGAGTTAGTGATAAAAATATCAAAGAGCTTAAAGAGGCTGGAGTTGATATTGTTGTTGCTGGAAGTTATGTGTTTGGAAGTAGTGATTATAAAAAAGCAATAGAAAGCTTACAAATTTAAAAGAGCAAAAATGAGAGTAAAAATTTGTGGAATTACAAATCTTGAAGATGCACTAGATGCTATAAATTCTGGAGCTGATGCTTTGGGATTTGTTTTCTATAAACCTTCTCCTAGATATATTGAACCTTTAAAAGCAAAAGAAATTGTTGAAAAATTACCACCTTTTATTCAAACAGTAGGACTTTTTGTAAATGAAACAACAGATTTTATAAATAAAATTTGCAAAGAGTCTAAAATGCAATTGGCACAAATTATTGATGATAAAAATATTGTAGATTTTAAAAAATTGGAGACTAAAGCTCTTAGGGTTATAAGAGTAAAAAGTGAAGATGATTTAAAAAACTTAAATGATGAATATTATTTGGTTGATGCTTTTGTTGATGAATTTGGTGGAGCTGGAAAAAGATTGGCTTTAGAGTGGTTTAAAGATATTGATTGTTCAAAATTTATTTTAGCTGGCGGATTAAATAAAGATAATTTAAAAGAGTTGAATCATTTTGGTTTTTTTGGTGTTGATGTAAGTAGTGCTGTTGAGAGAGAAAAAGGCAAAAAAGATAAGATAAAAATGTTTGAATTTGTGAAAGCTGCATATGAAATCGCCTAAAAAAAAGTATGTTATCAAAGCTTCAAAACCAACCTTTATAGATATATTAAGAAGATTAAAAAAAGAACCAATAGAGTTTACTGAGTTTTTAAAAATTTTAGAAGAGTGTGGTGATAAATTTTATGAAAATAGCGAGTTAGAATTTGAGCTTTTATTAATAAATGGCTTACCTTTAGATATTAAAGATAACTTCGTATTTCTAAGAACAAATAAAACAAATATCTCTGAACAATCTTTTTGTTTTGTTGATATTGAAACAAATGGTGGAAGTCCAAAACAAGGTTTTCAAATTATTGAACTAGGTGCTGTAAAGTATAAAAATGGACAAATAATTGATAAGTTTGAATCACTGGTTTTTGCAAGAGAAATTCCACCATATATTCAAGAAGTTACAAATATAACTCTAGATATGTTACAAACAGCCCCAAGACTTGAGAAAGTTCTAAAAGAGTTTAAAGAGTTTTTAAAAGATGATGTTTTTGTTGCTCATGATATAAAATTTGATTACAACTTTATTTCAGATAGTTTTGAAAAGTATAATTTAGGAAAACTTTTAAATAGAAAAATTTGTACTATTGATTTAGCAAAAAGAACTATACAATCACCAAAATATGGATTAAGTACTTTAAAAGAGTTGTTAAATATTGACGTTGAAAATCATCATAGAGCATATTATGATGCTCTTACTACGCAGATTATTTTCGAAAACTGTCTAAAAAATATTGATAAAGAAAAAATAAAAACTACAGAAGATTTAATAGCTTTTTCAAAATCAAATAATATTATAAAATCAAATAACTAATATTTTTGGATATTTGAAAAATTCTAATTCTCCACTATCTTTTTCTATATCTTCCCAAGAATCTATGTCGAAATTTATTTTTAAAATACCACAAGTTGGGATATTTTCTTTGAAACTTGAAACTAAATAGTTTGTTAAATCATTTAAACCTGGATTGTGCCCAATTAAAAAAATTCGCTTGTATTTTTTATCTATATTTTTTATAACTTCTAAAATATTTTCATAAGAGGCTTCATAAATTGAATTTTCAAAAATTATTTTATTTTTATAATCAAACTCTTTAATAAAAAAATCTAAAGTTAATCTTGTTCTTTTTGAACTAGAGCATATAATCAAGTCTGGTTTTTTTACCAATTTCTTTAAAACTTTTGCCATAAAAGGAGCATTTTTTTCACCTCTTTTATTTAATGGTCTATCAAAATCATCTAAATTGATATCTTTCCAAGAGGATTTTGCATGTCTTATTAAAACTAACTCTTTCATATAATTTATCCTTTTGTATAAATGATTTTAAAAAATTGTTGATATAATCAATTTTTAGGATTTAATTTTGCCTTTAAAGTTTTTGGAAGATGTGCAAATACCATAGAGCTATTTTTTATAAAATTACTATTTTTATAAATAGCTATTTCTAAACTCATTTTTTCAGTATTAAAACTCAGTAGTTTTATTATCTCATCTTTTTGTATAAATTCAAGATTTGAGTCTCTTAAATCTACTATTTTTCTTTTTGCCAAAATTAAATCCTACAAATATTTTAATAATTTTACTAAAATAGGATTAAAAGTATAAAATAAAGTTTGAGAGTATAATTTTTGATTAAATTTATATAATTACAAATAAAGGATTTTTAATGGAATTTAGATATATTGGAAAAACTGGGCTTAGGGTTAGTTCTATTTGTATGGGAACAATGACTTTTGGTTCTACTACAAATGAAAAAGAGGCTTTTAAAATTCTTGATGCTGCACATGATAGAGGGATTAATTTTTATGATACGGCTGAGCTTTATCCTGTAACTCCAAAAAAAGAGACAGTTGGAATTACAGAACAAATTGTTGGAAAATGGCTCAAAACAAAACAAAGAGATAGCATCATAATGGCAACAAAAATTGCAGGAGCTGCTAGTGGTTGGTTTGTACCACCTATTAGACATGGGCTTACTGCAATTGATAGTTTTCATATAAAAAGAGCAATTGAAGGTAGTCTTAAAAGATTACAAACTGATTATGTTGATCTTTATCAAATGCATTGGCCAGATACTGTTGTGCCTATTGAAGAGAGTTTAAAAGCTTTTGATGAGTTAGTACATGAGGGAAAAGTAAGATATATAGGTACTTCAAATGACAGTGCCTATGGACTTACAAAAGCAAATGAGGCTTCAAAATATAAAAATCTTGCTAGATTTGAATCTATTCAAAATAATTTTTCACTTTTAAATCCAAGATTTCATGATGAATTAGCAAATGTTTGTAGACGTGAAAATATATCTTTACTTCCATATTCACCAATTGCAGGTGGTGTTTTGAGTGGAAAATATAACAATAACTTTTTTTCAGATGATGTAAGATTTGCAATATATTTAAAAGATAAAAATAAAAGAGTTCAAGCAATGGCAAATAGATTTGTAAATCCAAAAACGTTACAAGCTACTAGCAGATACTTAGAACTTGCAAAAGAATATGGAATTTCACCTGTAACTTTAGCTGTATCTTATTCAAAACATTTTGATTTTATCGCTTCAACTATTATTGGAGCCAGAGTTTTTGAACAGCTAGAAGATAGCTTCAAAGCTTTTGATTTTAAAATTTCTGATGAATTACTGAAAAAAATAGAAGAGATTCAAAAAGATATTTTGTATCCTATGGGTTGATTTGGAGATAATATGAAGACAATTATAATAACAGGTGCATCAAATGGTATTGGAAGAACAATTGCACAAGACTTAAAAAAAGATTATCGTATTATAAATATAGACATACATGAAAATTATATGGAAAATGTTGAATTTTACAAATGTGATTTATCTATTAAAGAAGATTTACTAAAGACTATAGAAAAAATAAAAACAAATGTTGATTTGGTTTATACTTTGATAAATAATGCAGCTCTATTTTCCCATAAGACTATAGATGAACAAGATATTGATGAATGGGATAAAATTTTAAGCATTAATCTAACAGCACCTTATATTTTATCAAAAGAGTTTTCATCACTTTTAAAAGAATCAAAAGGGCATATTATAAATATCTCTTCAACAAGAGCTTTAATGAGTGAAAGTGGAACAGAGGCATATAGTGCCTCAAAAGGTGGAATTAGATCTTTAACTCATGCTCTTTCAATCTCGCTTAGCCCTTTTGTAAAAGTAAATTCTATATCTCCTGGTTGGATAAATACGGATGAAAATTATAATCCCACAGAAGAAGATAATATGCAGCATCCAGCAGGAAGAGTAGGTGCTCCTTTGGATATTGTTGATACAGTTAAATTTTTACTTGAGAATAGGGGATTTATAACAGGAAGTGATTTTGTCATCGATGGTGGAATGACTAAAAGAATGATTTATGTTTAGTAAAGTTAATCAAAATAGTTCAATTTTGATTATAGCTATTTTAAATTTATTTATTTTTTGTTGAATTTTCTACTATTTCTTTATTTGCAGATAGTATTGACTTTTTAGAAAATGCTTTTATAAATTCTTTGATTTTAACAGCTTTTATATAGCAAGAAATGATGTAATTATAAATATTATCATTATAATAGATTGTTAAATTAAATCTAAAAGAGATTTTTAGCAACCATGGACATCTACAATTATATATATTTGATTAATCATTATTTTAATTAAAGTTTTTTTACTAGTTTGTTTTTACTATTAAATTTTGATTTATAAATATGAAGAATAAAAAATAGAGAAATAAAATGTGGTACCGATAGCCGGACTCGAACCGGCAAGCCGTAAAGCGGTTGATTTTGAATCAACTGAGTTTACCAATTTCTCCATATCGGCACAAAATATTTAATATTAAAGCTAAATTGTATTTTGGATTTTATCAAAAATAAACTAAAAGGAAAGATAAAAACTAAGCTCAAAAGAGCCTAGTTCTAAAAATTATTTAGCTACAGCCTCTTTTAAAGCTTTTCCAACTTTAAATTTAGCAACTGTAGTAGCTGGTACTTCAACCGTTTTTGTCGTTCCAGGAACTTTTGCAGTTCTAGCAGCTCTTTGAGCAACTGTAAACGTACCAAAACCAATAAAGCTTACAGAATCTTTTTTAACTAAAGCCTCAGTAATAGTTTCTAATACCGCATCAACAGCACCTTTTGCATCTTTTTTAGATAATCCAGCTTTCGCTGCTACTGCATCAATAAATTCAGCCTTGTTCATGTATAACTCCTTTTTGTAAATAATATGAGAAAACTTTATAGTAAAAAAACTTTAATAAAGCTGAAATCTAGGGGCTTACAGAACAAAATTATAGAAAAATTATTACTTAAAAGTACTTTTTATGCTAAGAAGCCTACAAGAATTTTCTAATATAGCTATTTTTTTAACAAGTTCGTGAATATCTCTATCGTAAATGTATGTACCTACTCCTTTTATAATCATCATATTATTTGAAGAGTTTTTTAAATACTTCGTAATTTCAAGTGCATTTCTCTTATACCAAGTTGAGAAATCCCCGGGATTGTATATAGATATTTCTCCAAACATCGTCTTTCCAAAATAATCTTCAAATATTATATTATCATTTACAAGGCTATAAGATGTTGTATAAATAGGCATACCAAATGCTATATATTTCGCTTCATGAATATTTGTGTATATTGTAGAGTGAACATGTGCTTCCATACTAGCAATGTTCCATCTAAAATCTTGTTTATTCATATTTAAACGACAAAATGAATTTTCATCTATATTATCAAAAACAGCATCTTTCGTGTTAATCATGAAATTATATTGGTCTAATTTTGCTGAAAGTGAACCATGATAAATACCAAAAAAGTTTTTACTAAACATAGAAAAAGATAAATCAGAGAGTAGTTGTATGGTATTTTGATCAATCATTTTAAGCCTTAAATATATTTTTGCTATTATATATCAATTTTAATAAAAGGATTAAATTGCAAGAAGTTCCTCATATACCTGTTTTATATAATGAAGTTTTAGAAGCTTTTAAAGGTGTAAAAGACGGTTTTGTAATAGATTGTACGACAGGATATGCTGGGCATAGTAGTGGTTTATTAAAACAAAATCCAAGTATAAAGTTAATATGCAACGATCAAGATAATGAAGCATTAGAATTTTCTAAAAATAGGTTGAAAGATTTTGAAAATAGAGTAGAGTTCAATAATGGAAATTTTCAAAATGTAATCTCAAAATTTGAAACATACAATATAAAAGGTATTTTAGCCGATATTGGAGTTTCATCTTTACAATTGGATAAACTTGAAAGAGGTTTTAGTTTTAACTCTTTAACATTAGATATGAGAATGGATCAAAATCAAATTTTAGATGCAGCAATAGTTGTAAATAATTATTCACAAACTGATTTAGAAAAAATTTTAAGAGAATATGGGGAAGTTAGAGAATATAAAAAAATAGCATCTTTGATTGTTTCAAATCGCCCTTTTTGTAGTTCAAAAGATTTAGCAGAATTTTTATACAAGAAGATGCCAAAAGGTAAAATTCATCCTGCGACTTTAGTTTTTCAAGCAATTAGAATTGAAGTAAATGATGAATTGGGTGTCTTGGAAAGACTTTTCGATTCAATAGAGAAAGCAAAATTCAAAAATTGTATAGTTTCTATTATCTCTTTTCATTCTTTAGAAGATAGAATTGTAAAAAATTACTTTAAAAAATGGAGTCAGAACTGCATTTGTCCCGAGGGTGCTTTTAGATGTGAATGTGGAAATAACCACGCTTTAGGAAAAATTATTACAAAAAAGCCTATAATTCCAACTCAAAATGAGATAAAACAAAATCCAAGAAGTAGAAGTTCAAAATTAAGGATATTTAAATTTGATTAGGTTAAATTCAAGTAATTCGCTTTTTATAGTATTTTTTTTATTTGTACTAGCTGGAATTTTATTTTTGCCAAAAATATATTTTGCGAATAATATTTACTACACTAGTAAAGACATAAATAGATTATATGCTCATTATGTTTCATTACAAGAAGAGAATAAATTTTTATCTCAGCAGCTTGAAGATATGAAGTTTAAGAATCAGATTATTGATTCCCTATTATTCAACCCTTTAGTTCAAATAGAGCAAAAAATAGATAAGGAAAATAAAGAGAGCTTAGAAGAGTAAAATTCTAAGCTTTTTAGTTTAATAGAGTTATTCCCAAAACTTTTTTTAAAATATTGCTATCTTCTTTAAATCCTTCTAACTCTATTCCAGGTTCTAAAGTTGTCAAAGTTGCTTTTCCAATAATATGTCTAAATTCTTGGTTATTTTTATCTTTTAATCTTATACTCCAAATATTGTGTGCAACAAGAGGCTCACTCTCTTTTTGACCAATATAAAGCATAATATGACCTTTTAAATATACCAAAGTGGAAAAAGGAACTGCATTTTTTCGAATAAATTCTTTCTTTTCTTCAAGAGTTAAATTTGAAACATCTAAATAGTTTCCATTTGTTGTTTGAGCTTTTGAATTTCTATGAAGATGTTTTCCAAAAACAGAAAAATAGTCCTGAGTAAAGCTTGAACAATCTCTATTGTTTAGTAGACCACCCCAACCATAAGGTTCTTCAAGTAGGCTATTTAAGATTTTAACTCTATTTTCACTATTATATTTTATTGGCATTTTTTCAGCCTCATCGCTGTTTAAATCAATGTATGTAATTTTTGCATTTTGATTTTCATCATTTGTTGCGATAATATATTTTTCACCATTTTTTGGGAAAATTGTACCAATTTTCACATATTCTCTAAAAATTGGGTCATAAATAGGAAATTTTTCTTTTGTACTTATAAAATAATTTGAAGTCTTAAACTCTTTTATAAAGCTTTCATCAACAAATGCTATGCTGTTTATATCAACCCAACCACCAACAAAATGAGATTCAATATAAGCCCAAGCTCTATCTCTTGAAAGATGTGAAACTATTAAAGGTGTATTTATTTTTAATAATGAATTTTGATTGTAATCAAAAGGGAAACCCTCCCCAGGAAGCGATGGATTATAGAAAAATGGTGAATTTGTAGGCATTACTCTAACATTTGTATTTTTTAAAGTAATTGCTTTTTTTACATTTAAATTATATTGTTCAAAATTTGTATTTGCTATTAAATTATCAAACCACTCTTTACTTGCAAGTTTGTGATTTTCTAGATAAATTTTTTTATTTTTATACGATATTCCCCACATAGCTTCATTTTTTGGGTATGAAAGTTTTGTCGAACCCCATGGTTTGAAGTATTTTGTGAAAAAATCATTACTAGCTTTTTCTTGATTCAAAAAGTTATCATCAGCACTGCTTGAAAGGGTTGTTAAATCAGTTTTTGGAATTGTAGATTCAATTTTTGGTTTTATATCTTTTGTGCTACAAGCTGCTAAAAATAGTGATATAAAAATTGTAAAACTAAGAAGTTTGATATGTTTTAACATATTATTTTTTATCTCCAAAAATTTTTAAAGCTCTATTTAAATCCTCTTGAGTATCAATTCCAAAAGATTTTGAATTAACTTTAACCATAGCAATTTTGTATCCATTATCAATTGCTCTTAATTGTTCTAATTTTTCTATATTTTCTAGTTTTGATGGATTTAAACTGCAAAATTTATTTAAAGATTTTTTTGTAAATCCATAAATTCCTAGGTGTCCAAAATAGTTTGAATTTTCACTATGATCTCTATGGTAAGGGATTTTTGATCTTGAAAAATATATAGCCTCTTCAAGATTATTTAATACAACTTTTACTAAATTTGGATCATCTGCATTTTCACTAGAAACTTCTTTGTAGCATGAAGTAATCAAAGTATTTGGGCAATTTTTCGCTTCTTTAACTCTGTTAATTACAGCTTTTACGACATCAACTTCAATAAATGGTTCATCTGCTTGAACATTTATTATTACTTCATCCTCGTTTAAATTTAAGCTATTTACAGCTTCATTTATTCTATCTGTACCACTATTATGTTCAATTGATGTCATTATTGCTTCAAATCCATGAGATTTTGCTAGTTGCATAACCTCATGACTATCTGTTGCTATTACTACTTTATCAAGTGAGCTTACTTGTTTAGCAGTTCGTATAACCATTGGAAGGCCTAAAATATCTACTAAAATCTTATTCGCAAATCGACTTGAATTGAGTCTTGCTGGTATAATTATCATTATTCTTTCTCCATAATACCCATTTTTAAAATAGTTTATTATATTATAAAATCTTTAAACTCATATTGAAAGAAGATTATGAAAAAAACTATTACTATTATTGATACATTTGGATT
>CAYLKG010000053.1:0-14866 GCA_964384195.1 uncultured Aliarcobacter sp.
TTAAGAGAATAAGATTTTAGAAAAAGTTGTCTTGACATTTTGGGGTATTATAAACTTTATCTACTTCCAAGCCATCAGGGAAATCTTCTTTTATATCTCTTTTGATATTTTTTGTATGCATTAAATGAATATTGTTCATCAGGATGAAATATATAATTTTTATCTTTATCAACAATATAGTGATTAAATACAGATGTTTTTGATACCATTTTTAGCAAGTCATCTAAAAATATATTAATTGCAACTATCCCATCAAAATAATTTTTATTAAATATTGGAATTCCAACTATTA
This sequence comes from uncultured Aliarcobacter sp., assembly GCA_964384195.1. Lineage (GTDB taxonomy): Bacteria > Campylobacterota > Campylobacteria > Campylobacterales > Arcobacteraceae > Aliarcobacter. Next base: position 293 of record CAYLKG010000053.1, read on the forward strand.
AAGTTGGTTTATACGGTTGTTCTATTTGGTTCCTTTCAACATCTAATCCCAATTTAGAGTACCAAATGCTATCTTCATTTAATTTAGATATATTTTTAAAGAAATCTGACTCTTTTTCATCTTTTAGTTTAGCTTCATCAACAATAATAGAATCACTATTTTTACTGTTTTTTTCTATTCTTATAACTTCTTTTCCATCTTTATTTACATATCTAACTTTCATGATTAAATTATTTGAATTGATAACATTTAAAAAAAGATTTTTTAAATTTTTTTCATTATTATTATTTTTAGAAGAAACATAATCTTTAACTAATTGATTATTTTTTAAAGAATTTAAAGTATTACTTATATCAGTAAGGTGATTTGTTAAATCAACTTCATTTCGGATTTTAAAAATTTCTGAAGCTTTTTGTTTTAAAATTTTATTTGTTTGCATGGTTTGTATATAATAATTGATACTAACTCCAAGCAAAGATATTATAATTCCAAAGGCAATAAAATAAATTGTAAACAATTTACGAAAATTTTTTTGTTTCATAATTAACCTTATTAATTATTTTTTCTACATAAATATTATTTTATAAGAAAAATATGGCTTTTTTGTGAGTTTTAAGAAAAACAAATATGAGTTAATATTATAATTTATCTATTTTTTATACTCTATTTCTTTAGAGTAAAAGTATGCTATAGTTTACATTCAAAAAACAAATAGGGATTTTTATGCAGTTTTCACAATTTATAACATCAAATGAAATAAACAAAAGTATAAAAGAAGTTGGTTATGAAAGTCCTACACCTATTCAAGAAAAGGTTATAAAAGCTGTTTTAGAAAAATCTGATGTTGTTGTAAAAGCTCAAACAGGAAGTGGTAAAACTGGTAGTTTTGCTTTACCTATTCTTGAATTACTTTCAAAACAAACATCTACAAAAAAAGCAAAAATAAAAGTTTTAGTTTTAGCTCCAACAAGAGAATTAGCTCTTCAAGTTAGCCAAAATTTTGAGATTTTTTCAAAATATTTATATAAAAAACCAAAAATCGTAACCATAATTGGAGGAGAAAGTATCTCTGAACAACTTTTAAATATTCAAAAAGGTTGTGATATTGTAGTAGCTACAACGGGAAGAGTAATAGATATAATAGAGAAAAAACAGCTTAATTTATCATCTTTAGAATTTTTTGTTTTAGATGAAGCAGATAAAATGCTTGATTTAGGTTTTGAAGAAGAGCTTGATAAGATTCTGCAAATTATTCCAAACAATAGACAAAATTTACTATTTTCTGCAACATTTGAGAAAAAAGTTGAAAACATTGCTTCAAAAATCACTCAAAAAGCTATATTTTTGTCTATTGAAGAAAAATCAATTGTGCAAAATATAACTCAAAGAGCAATAGTTGTAAACAAAGAGAATAGAAGTGCACTTTTAAGAGAGTTAATTTTAAAAAACGGTTGGAAAAAAATTTTAGTTTTTATGGCAAATAAAAGATCTTGCGATAATATCGCTTTTAAATTTAGAAAAAACAACTTAAGTGCAATCTCTTTTCACTCTGATTTGACACAAGAAGAGAGAAATGAGACGTTAGATGATTTTAAAAAAAATAAAATAAAAATCTTATTTGCTACAGATATTATGGCTAGAGGAATTCATATAGATGATATAGAGTGTGTTGTAAATTTTGATTTACCAAGAGCTAGTGCTGATTATATTCACCGAATTGGTCGAACAGCAAGAGCCGGAAAAAGCGGAACTGCAATATCATTTATTGGATTAGAGGATTTTGAACACTTTGATTTAATTGAGAAAAAATGTAATATATCTTTGAAAAAAGAACAAATAGAAGGATTTAATCTAATAGGAACGCCTGTAAAAAAAGAGAAAGGTTTAGTTCCAGTTAAAGGGAAAAGAAAAAGTAAAAAAGATAAATTAAGAGAGCAAAAAGCTTGAGTTTTATTGAACCAAAGCTTTTAAACTTTTAACACTGAAAAGTTTTAAATTCTCATTTCTCAGATTTTTTAATTCAGAAGAGAATCCAGCTTTTGCAAAAATTACAATAATATCAGCAGCTATATTTTCGCTTTTTAAATCATCTAAAAACTTATTTAGCTCACTTTTTTTAATTTTATTATCACTAAATTTACAAAAACCAGCAACAATCTTTCCAGAATTTGTTTTTGCAGCAATAGGAATTTGAATTTTTTCATCCCAATATTGTCCATGTTGTTTTATGGGGTCTTCAAAAAAACTATTTTTTAAAAAAGATAAACTTAACTCTTCAAAAATAAAGTCACTAAAATCTGACTCTCTGCTTTGAAATTTTGTTCTAAACTCTTCGTAATTTCCCTCTTTTATACCTTTATAAATTGGAGAGACAAAAGCAAACCAAAATCTTAAAAATGGATTTACAAAAAGTAATTTTTTAGATACTTTTGCATCTCCTCTTTTACCTAGTAAAAAATGTTCAGATGATTCAGTATCAATTACCTCTTTTTCATATAAAGATTCAACACATTTCATACCCTCTTCAAAGCTTACATGTGCTCTTTTGAAAGCATTTGTTGCTTTTCTATCACCCAAAGCAATTCCTGATAAAATTGCATGTTCTACGTGATAACCACCTGTTATGTGATTTATTTCACTTCTTAGATGATTATAGTTATTTAAAATATGTTTTTCTATTAACTCTAAAATAGGTTTTGTTGTGTCAATCTCTATTTCAAGCCCACCAAATACAGTAAAATATTTTATAGCATCTTCCATACTATTTAAATTATTTACCTTGCAAAAAGTTATAAATTGTTCCTTCATTGATTTGTCTAATGTAATCATTATTTATAATATCCCTTATTTAAAAACAGATTCTACAATAAGATATATCACATAAGTATAAAGTTTTTAAGAAAAAGAAAAAAAGACATTAATAATCCCCTTCTCCCTCTTCATTTATAATAATTTCATCAATTTGTTTAACTGGAAAATTTGGTAGTTTAAATTTATCATCTTTAATATCTATATTAAAATTTGCTACTTTTGCCTCTTCCATTTGCATTCCACTAGCTGATTTACTAATTTGTCTCAAAGGAACTCCATTATATGACCAAATTCTATCATCACCTAGTTGCCAAATATCACATTTATAGCCTAAAACACTCTCTGTTCCTATAAAAGTAGCACCCATTTTTTGGAGATTCTCTTTGTTTAGTACAAATCTGCTTGAACCATTCTCATCTGCTGCAATTTTTGAAGAGTAAATCAACTGATCATCAAAATTAACTGTATACATTGTATCTTTTACAATTTTTACAATTTCTCTCTCTTTTTCCTCTTCATCAAAAACTTTTTGAACCATTGTTGTATCTGTTATCTCTAAATCTCCAAAATCTTTAAAATAAAGTTTACTACTTCCTTTAATATAATCATTTTTATTTGGATTTTCAGCAACAACTGCATACTCTACAATACCTGATCTTATATCATAAGCCTTATTTTGGGCAGCAAATAGAGAAGAAGCACATAAAATTGGAACAATAATAAAATTTTTATACATATTTCTTCCTTGAAGTTTTAAGGAATTATACAATATTAAAAATAATTAGCACCAGATTTACCACCAAGTGAACACCACTTTCACACATAAAATTTGAATAAAAATGAATGTAAACTCCTGTGAACCACTCCACCCTAAGGGGGAGGATAGAGTTTCCTAGAAACTCTAGCTATTGCTATATATTAAGAGGCTTTAACGGTAGTTCCTACCGCATTAAGGATATTTAAACTTGTATTATAATCTGCGTTTAGTGATATAGCTAAACCGTTTACCTTTGGCATTTGAATATCAGTTATTATAATCTGTGATTTAAATTTCTCATATATTTGCTTTGCTTTCATAACATTACTAGCTTCAAAAATTTCATCAAAAAAGTTTTTAAAATACTTCAACACCATTTTTCTCTTGCAATATCATCATCTTTAACATATAGAACTTTTATACTTTTATACTCATTTTTTAACTTAAAAGATTATATCTTATAAATGGTTATGCTAGAATTTTAGATATGAAGATTAACAATATTTTTACTGCACCCATCCAAACTCCACTGAAATTAGTGTTCGCAGCTAGTTTCAGAAATGAGCTTATTTTATTTGTTCCATACGAAGAAGAGTTTATAAATAAAAAGCTTCAAGCTTTCAAAAATTTTCTAAAAGCTAATGAAATTTTAGAAGATAAAAATAGTTTCAGAAATCTGCAAACACAAATAGATGAATATTTTTCAAAAAAAAGAGAAATTTTTACAATTCCATTGAAATTAATAGGAACTTCATTTCAAATAAAAACTTGGGAAGCCCTTTTGAAAATACCTTATGGAAAAACTATTAGCTACAAAGAAGAAGCAAAAATGATTGAAAATGAGAAAGCATTTAGAGCAGTTGCAAATGCAAATGGGAAAAATAATTTGAGTATAATTGTCCCTTTTCATAGGGTAATTTCAGCTGATGGGAAAATTTGTGGATACACAGGTGGAGTTGAAATAAAAGAGTTTTTAATAAACCTAGAAAAATAAAAAAGGAAAATATTTATGAATTTAATAGCTTTACAAATGCGAACTTTAGATGACTTTGAAGAAAATCTTATAAATTTAAAAAATTTAATAATTTCTTGCAAAGAAAACTCAATAATTTTAGCACCAGAGCTAGCTGTCGTGGGATTTGCTTATAGTAAAATGGAAGAAGCAGCAGCTTTTTGCACAAAAATAATAGAAGAGTTAAAAGAGTTATCGCAAAACAAAGTTATTGCACTTACGACAATAATAAAAGAAAATGATAAATTTTATAACAGGCTTTTTATTTTTTATAATCAAGAAATAATTCACACTCAAGATAAAATCAAATTATTTCCTTTAGGAGATGAAGATAAATATTTTGCACACTCAAGAGAAGATAATATAAAAATTGTAAATATAAATGGCTTGAAAATTGCAACACTAATTTGTTTTGAACTTAGATTTCCAGCTTTATGGGAGCAGATAAAAGGTGCTGATATTATTTTAAACCCTGCAATGTGGGGAATAAAAAGAAAAGATCATTACGAAAGTATTAGCAAAGCCTTAGCTTTAGTTAATCAATCTTATGTAATTGCAAGCAATAGTGCAAACTCTAATATGGCAAAAGGAAGCGCTATTATTGCACCTTTTGGAGAGGTTTTTAAAGATGACAACAAAACTATTTTAGAAGCAAAATTTTCAAAAGAAGAGATAGAAAAAGTAAGAAAATATATAAATATTGGACTACAATAAAATATATAAAACAATTATTACACAATTTTAAAATAAACTCTTTACCCATAAAATAAATAAACAGGAGAAAATACGTGAAAATAAAGCTATTTTTACTAGTTTTACTATTTGTTTCAAATATTTTTGCAAATGAAATAGATGTAAAGAATTTAACAGAGCAACAAAAAGAGACACTAAAAGAGATAAAAAAAGAGGGAGATGCTCATGGTCTTGGCTATACTTTAATGGCAATTGCAATTAAAGAGTCAAAACTAGGAGAATATATGGTGAATTTAGATACAAAAGATTTTGGTTTGTATCAAATAAACTTAAAATCTGCTCTAAATAGAAATAATATGAAAGATACTACTTGGAATAGAAATGTTTTAGCTTCAAAATTAGTTTCTGATTTCAATTTTGCAACAAAAAATGCGATAGATGAGTTAGCTTACTGGCAAAAATTTCATAAAAATAATTGGTCAAAAATCTGGGGAAGTTATAATGCTGGATTTAAATTTAATAGTAAAGAAGCTAGAGCCTACTCAAAAGAAATTGCTTCAATTATAGAGAAATTAAGAAAAATTGATGTTTAAATTATAAAAGTAGTTTTTACTACTTTTATTTTTGACAACTTTCGCAAAGACCGTATAGTTGCATTGAGTGGTCAGTTATTTTGAACTTATTTACTTTTGCAATTTTTTCTTGTCTTTTTTCAATTTCATCATCTACAAACTCAACTATTTTTCCACAATCTGTACATATTAAATGGTCGTGATGAGATTTTGTATTACTCTCATATTTTTTTCCATCTGTTCCAAAATTTATTGAAGCAATTAGTTCAACCTCTTCTAAAAAGCTCAATGCTCTATAAACCGTAGCAATTCCAACATTTGAATCTGGAAAATCTTTTTTTATTCGATTATAAATCTCTTCAGCTGTTAAATGTTCATGAGCTTGAAGTAAAATACTAAGAACTATCTCTCTTTGTTCTGTGTATTTAAGACCTTTTTGCTTAACTATTTTTTTTAATTCTTCTATTATATCATCGCGATTGCTTAACATTAAATACACCTCTTTAAAATAAACATTTTTAGTATATCTAAAGTTTGTAAAAAATTCAAATTATAGTAATCGTTATTGATTTATATTAAGTAAAACTAATCAAAGTTGTATTATAATAATCATTATTAATATTTAAAGGTCGGGCAATGTGTATAAATGACTTAATTATAAACCAGCAAGCTCAAGTTATAGAAATTTTTTGTGATGATGTACTGAAAAATAGACTTTATTCTTTTGGAATAGTAAAAGGTTCATCTGTATGCGTGACTGCAAAATCAATTGGTAAAAAAACTATTGAAATAAAAGTAAATCAATCAAAAATTGCACTTCGTTCTTCTGAAGCATCAAAAATAAAAGTATCTTATGAAAACTAATATGATAAAAATTGCTCTTGTAGGGCAACCAAATGTTGGGAAATCTATGCTTATAAACTCTATTTCCAACTCAAAATTAAAAGTAGGTAATTTTTCAGGTGTTACAGTTGAGAAAAAAGAGGTAAAATTTAAATATAAAAATTATCAAATACAAATCGTAGATTTACCAGGTACTTACTCTCTTACTAACTATTCTATAGAAGAAAGAGTTGTAAATAATTTTTTGAGTAAAGAAAAATATGACATTATTTTAAATGTTGTTGATTCTACAAATCTACAAAGAAATTTACTACTTACAACTGAATTACTAGCATTAAATAAAAAAATGATTTTAGCTTTAAATATGAGTGATGAAGCAGAAAAAGAAAATACATTTATAGATGAAAAAAAGCTATCAAATTATCTTAAAAAACCTTGCATAAAAGTAAGTGCTGCAAAAAAACATGGTATTTATAAACTTTTAGATGAAATTATTAACACCTACTCAAATACTCAACAACCATTTGTACAATTCTTCTCAAATACAAATCCAACACAAGATGAAGTTTTAAATCAGAAATTTAATTTTGTAAAAACAATAACAAAGGATTGTGTGAGCATAAAAGAACAAAAGTACAGAACTAAAACAGAAAAAATTGACTCAATATTAATGCATAAATTTTTTGGTCTTCCAATTTTTCTATTTTTAATGTGGGGATTATTTCAGTTAACGTTTAATTTAGGTGAGATACCTATGCAATTTATTGAGAGTGTTTCAAATGATTTAATAACTCAGTCTAAAATTATATTAGGTGATTCTTGGCTATCAAGTTTAATTTCCGATGGAATAATAGCGGGAGTTAGTTCAGTTATTTTATTTTTACCAAATATTGTAATTTTATTTTTAGGAATTGCTCTACTTGAAAGTACAGGATATATGAGTAGAGTCTCTTTTTTATTGGATGGAATACTTCATAAATTTGGACTTCATGGCAAATCTTTTATTCCCTTAGTTACTGGTTTTGGCTGTTCAGTTCCAGCATATATGGCTGCAAGAACATTAAAAAACGAAAAAGATAGACTTCTAACACTATTTATTATTGGTTTTATGTCTTGTGGGGCTAGACTTCCTATATATGTTCTTTTTGTCGGTGCTTTTTTTGGAGAAGAAAATGCTGGAAATATCCTATTTCTAATCTATATCAGTGGAGCAATTTTAGGACTATTTGCTGCAAAAATTTTAAGAGTTGTTGTTTTTAAAGGAGCTGATGAGCCATTTGTTATGGAAATGCCAAAATATAGACTTCCTTCAACAAAACTTATCTATAACGCTGTGGTAAATAATGCTTTAATGTACCTAAAAAAAGCAGGTACTTATATTCTTGCTGCTTCTGTTTTAATTTGGTTTATGAGTAACTATCCAAAACATTATGAAGTTGAAAAAAGCTTTGAGCAAAAAATAGAACTTGTAACTAGCGATGAAGATAAAACAAAACTTAAAAATGAGTTAACTTTATACAATCTTGAAAACTCTTATTTAGGAAAATTAGGAAAGTTTAGTGAACCATTTTTTGAACCTTTAGGATTTGATTGGAAAATGGCTGTAGCACTAGAAACTGGGCTTGCAGCAAAAGAGATAGTGGTTTCTACTTTAGCTATTTTATATGGATTGGGTGAAAATATAGATGAAAACTCTGCTACTTTATTAGAAAACATAAAAAATAATATTCCAAAAGAAGCTGCAATTTCATTTATAGTTTTTGTTATGATTTATATTCCTTGTATCGCAGCATCAATGGTATTTGTAAGAGAAGCTGGTGGCTGGAAATATCTAGGTTATTTATTTATCTTCACTACTTCTAGCGCTTGGTTAGCATCTTTTATAGTTTATAATATCTCTAAAGTAGTTCTATCTTTGTAGGACTACTTTATTTCAAAATTATTTGAATATTCATTGTCTTTATAGATTATTTTAAAATTCCAAATCCCTTTTTCTCTACCATCTAGATATCTAAAATCATAAGCTGAACTAGCTCCAGCTGGGATTATAATATTCCTAGTTCTTGTTACTTCTTGATTTGGATTTATCCATTTTAATGAAATCATTTGATCTTCAACTGGATCAATAATTATTTCAAACTTACATAAAATCGAATTTTCATCCTCCAACACTAAACATTCAACTTTTGGAGTATAGTTTCTACTCTCTTGTGTTGTTTCTTGTTCGGCTTGTGGTTCAATCGAAAATAAAGACGTCACAAAAAAGAGAAAAAGTATATATTTTAGCATTCTATTCCTAGATTATTTTTAATTAGTTTATACCACATATTCTACAAAAAACAAATTATTTTTATATAGATACAAGTCAAGATTTGTACTCTTCCCAAACAGGCTCTTCATCTAACTTTGCCCTATTTTTTAATATTTCAAAAGGTTTATATTCTTCTTTATAGCCCATAGAATAGTGTTTATTTATCCAATATCCCAAATAAATATAAGGAATATTTAGCTCTTTTGCTATTTTAATTTGAGATAAAATAGAATATTTTCCAATTGACAAATATTCGTAGTCATGATCATAAAAACAGTATATAGCAGAAATAGCTTCAGGTAGTATATCAACCAAAGCAACACCAACTAACCTATCTTCCCTAATATATAAAAACTCTTTTGCAAATTTTGTATTACCCTCAACATAAGATTTTATATAATCATCAACATCAATTGGTGTATAGGGCCACAATTTCTTATCATGCATAAAACTATGATACTTATCATAAAGTTCTATGTGATCTTTGGTAACAGAAGGAGGCCTTATATAAAGTTTTGTTTCTCTATTTTTAGCTAAAACTCTTTTTTGAGACCTTGAAAACTCAAAATTCTTTACATCTATTCTCATAGATACACATTTTGTACAGTTTCTACATTCAGGTACAAAATGAATCTTTCCAAACCTTCTCCAACCTCGTTCTAGTTTTTTTTGATAATCTTCAATACTGCAATTATTCAAATATCTATACCTTATATCTGAAATTTCATCTTTAAAGTATGAGCAAGTACGGTTTTCTTCAAAAAACTCTAAATCTTGGTTTAAAATATGCATCTATTCGTTTATCTTGTTTTTAATCTCAGAAGCTAGGTTTGATATTTTTTTGATTTTTTCACTATCACTTAAACTATCATCTAATAAATGTTTAACAAAAGCACTACCAACAATAACACCATCAACATCTTTTGATTTTTCTTTACAAGTATTCTCATCGACTCCAAAACCAATATATAAAGGGGTATTTGTGTATTCTCTTATATTTTTTATAATTTGTGATAAATCTTCACTTTTACCACTTCCTGTAATACCTGCATAAGCAACCATATAAATAAATTTTTGTGAATTTTCAACAAGCATTTTTATTCTATCTTTAGCTGTTGTTGGAGCTACAAAAGTGATATTTACTCTGCTATATTTTTCATATAAATCACTATATTTTTGAGCCATCTCAAATGGAAGATCAGGAATTATAGTTCCAGCAATATTATACTCTTTTGCTTTTTTTAAAAACTCTTCTAATCCATAATGATAAAAAGGGTTTGCATAGCCCATCCACAAAGTATCAATATCTTTTCCTATTTTAGAAGATATTTCAAATAAATCTTCAAGTTTAAAGCCATTTTCTAATGCTTTTAAATTTGCTTTTTCAATAGTTGGTCCATCTGCAACTGGATCCGAAAAAGGTATTCCCAACTCTAAAGTATCAACTCCGCTATTCTTTAAACTATAAGCTAAATCAACAGTAAAATCGTTGTTTGGAAATGATGTTGTAATATAAGCAACAAGTTTTTTCAAAATAAAATCCTATTTTAAATTTATTCGATTTTATCCAATTCTAGTTTAAAATTTATATTTAGATATAATCTAAGATATTTTAATAATTTTTAGGATTTTGAATATGAGTATAATTGTAAATAATTTAGAAAAGATAAATATAACAAAAATTAAACAAGCAAAGAACAGATATAAACTGACAGTGATCACAGCTTATGATGCACTTTTTGCAAATTTATTTTCAAAAAGTGCCGATATGATTTTAGTAGGTGATAGTTTAAATATGAGCTTTGCAGGTAAAAAAGATACTTTAAGTGCTTCATTAGAACAGATGATTTATCACACAAATGCTGTTTGTAATGGAGCACCTTCATCTTTTGTAATTACAGATATGCCTTTTGGAACTTACATAAATAAAGATGAAGCTTTAAGAAACTGTGCAAAAGTATATCAAGAGACAAATGCAAGTGCTGTTAAAATAGAGGGTGGAGAAGATAAAGCTGATATAATAAAGCACCTAACATCAAACTCAATTGCAGTTATGGGGCATATCGGTCTTATGCCTCAATACGTAAGAAGTGAAGGTGGATATAAAGTAAGAGGAAAAAATCTGCAAGATGAAGAGCAACTAATTCGTGATGCAATTGCTATTGAAAAAGCTGGAGCTTTTGCTATTGTTGTTGAAGGTGTTATGAGTGATGTTGCACAAAAAATAACGAAAGCTATTAATATTCCAACAATTGGAATTGGTGCTGGAAACCAAACAGATGGTCAAGTTTTAGTTTGGTCTGATATGTTAGGATTTTTTGAAGAGTTCAAACCAAAATTTGTAAGACACTATTTAAATGGCGCTTCTTTAGTAAAAAATGCTGTTGAACAATATAGAATTGATGTTCAAACACAAAATTTTCCAAATAAAGAAGAAGAGTATTAATGCAAAGATTAGTTGAAGTTGAACAAATCTCTTTTGAAGAAGAGAGTAATGAACAAAGTCTAAGACCTTCTTCTTGGGAAGATTATATAGGTCAAGAAAAAATCAAAAAAAATTTAAGAGTTTTTATTGATGCTAGTAAAAAAAGAGCTGAAGCTCTTGATCATATTCTATTTTATGGACCTCCTGGACTTGGGAAAACTACTCTTTCATATCTAATCTCAAATGAGATGAACTCAAACATAAAAGTAACTGCTGGACCTATGATTGAAAAAAGTGGTGATTTAGCAGCGATTTTAACAAATCTTGAAGAGGGTGATATTTTATTTATTGATGAAATTCATCGTTTAAGTGCAGCTGTTGAAGAGATTTTATATCCAGCAATGGAAGATTATAGACTTGATATTATTATTGGCTCAGGACCTGCAGCACAAACTGTTAAAATTGATTTACCAAGATTTACTTTAATTGGTGCAACAACTAGAGCAGGAATGCTTTCAAATCCTTTAAGAGAAAGATTTGGAATGCATTTTAGAATGCAGTTTTATACGCATGAAGAGTTAGCAAAAATTATTCAAAAAGCCTCTTTAAAACTTGGTATTAAGAGTCTAGATGATGCTGCTTTAGAGATGTCAAGAAGAAGCAGAGGAACTCCTAGGGTTGCATTAAGACTTTTAAGAAGAGTTAGAGACTTTTCACAAGTTGCAAATGACAAAGAAATAAATTTAGAAAGATGTAAATACGCTCTTGATGAGTTAGGTATCAATGAAAATGGTTTTGATGAAATGGATATAAATCTTCTTGAACTTCTTATTTCAAATCGTGGAAAACCAATGGGACTATCAACTATTGCAGCAGCTTTGAGTGAAGATGAAGGAACTATTGAAGATGCAATAGAGCCATATTTACTTGCAAATGGTTATATTGAAAGAACAGCTAGGGGAAGAGTTGCTAGTTTAAAATCTTATGAGATGTTTAGACTAACTCCTCCAAAACAAAAATCTGATGATGAACAAGGAAAACTATTTTGAAACCAACATACTTTTTAATCGCTCTAGCTTTAGTTTTAATATTTTTTATGATTGAACTATTCGATCCATTTTTGAAAGCTCTAATAGTATCAATATTACTTACAATTTCAACTAGTTCACTAACACTGAAACTTGAAAGAAATATAAAAAATAGAATCTTATCAACAACAATTATAACTTTAGGAATGGCTGCTTTATTTTTTATTCCCATTTTATACTGTATTTTTTCTTTTGCTACATTTTTTAATCAAATGGATCAAGCTCTTCTTATTACAAATTTAAATGAAATTAAAAATATGGCTCATGGAATAATTATGGAATTTCCATTTTTAAATGATTTCTTTAAAGACATTATTTCAAAAATTGATATTGGAAAAGGCGTTCAAGAAATTGTTGCAATTAGTACTTTAGTGGGTAAAAATTCTGCAAAATTTGTTATTGATATGATTATGATTTTAATATTTTTCTTCTTTTTTACACTATATTCAATACAAATTGCAAAATTCTTAAAAGAGTTATTACCTATAAAAAATGAGGATTCCACAATACTTTTCAATGAATCTTCTAGCGTTATGAGTGTTGTTTTTTACTCTATTTTAGTAACTGCAATTTTTGAAGGATTTTTATTTGGTATTTTCTTAAAATTCTTTGGATACGATGCACTATTATTTGGAGTTTTATATGGATTTGCTTCTTTAGTTCCAGTTATTGGAGGAGCTATTATGTGGCTTCCTATAGCTATTTATGAAGCTTCAATAGGTTCAATAACAAATGCTTTAATTATAGTAATTTACTCTATTATAGTAATTTCACTAATAGCAGATACTTTTATAAAACCTCTTATAATTAACTATATAAACAAAAAAGTAATAAAAAGTCCAACAAAAATAAACTCTTTATTGATATTTTTTTCTATAGTAGCAGGACTTTCAACTTTTGGATTTTGGGGTATGATTACAGGTCCTGCTCTTGTAAGTATATTTATTTCGATAATGCACTTACTAAAAAAATACTCTGATGATTTAAAATAAGACTTATTTTTAGAAATTTTAGATTATTTTGAAAGAAATTTTAGAAGCAAAATTGCTTCTAAAATTTAGTTATTTGAATTTGGTTTATCGCTATTTTCTTTAATAATTGTTTCTTCTAAATTTTCAGTAGGCACTTCTTCCTTAGTTTCAACTTTTTCCTCTTTTTCTTTACTTAAAGCTTCTGTGTGCAAATCTTCATCTTCAAAAATAGTTCCACCATTTTCTTTGATGATTTCTCTCACTCTTTCACCTGTTATTACTTCAATTTCAAGAAGTTCAGCAGTCATTTGCTCAATTGCAGAGCTGTTGTCTCTTAAAGATTGAAGTACAATTTTGTATCTTTCATTTAAAGTGTTTTTTACATGGTCATCTAAATCTTTAGCCATAGCATCTGAAAAATCTTTTTGAGTTTGTCCGCCTAAGAACTGATTTGTTCTTCGCTCTAAAACCATAAGACCTGCAATATCACTCATTCCATAAATAGTTGCCATAGATTTGATAATATTTGTAGCTCTATCTAAATCGTTTCCAGCACCTGTACTAATCTCTCCAATAAATACTTCTTCAGCAGCTCTTCCCCCAAGAAGAACATCAACTTCAGCTATTAATTCATGTTTTTGCATTAGATACTTATTTTCTTCAGGGGTATTAAGTGTATATCCAAGTGCCGCTAACCCTCTAGGAACTATTGACACTTTATTTACCTTTTTAGCACCTTTTGTAATTTCAGCCATAACAGCATGTCCACTTTCATGATATGCTACTATTTTTCTCTCTTTTGGAGATATTCTTCTAGATTTTTTTTCTAAACCTGCTATTTGTCTCTCAACAGCCTCTTTAAAATCGCTAGCTTCAACTTGATTTTTATTTGCACGACCTGCTAAGAGTGCCGCTTCATTTATAATATTTGCTAAATCAGCTCCAGCAAGACCTGCTGTCATCTTAGCAACTTCTTTTAAATCTACATTTTTTGCTATTTTAACATCTTTGATATGTACATTTAAAATCTCAATCCTTCCCTCATAATCAGGTTTATCAACTAAAACTTGTCTATCAAATCTTCCTGGTCT
>CAYLKG010000054.1:0-13599 GCA_964384195.1 uncultured Aliarcobacter sp.
GATATTTTACTTTATGGTTGTAATGTTGCAAGTGATGGAACTGGACAAGAGTTTATTGATTTATTATCAAGTGAAACTCAAGCTGATGTTGCTGCTTCAAATGATGTAACTGGAAATTCTAATGTAAATGGTGATTGGGATTTAGAAATCGAAACAGGAAGTATTGAAACTTCTACTATAGTGGTTGAAAATTATTCTTCAAGACTTGCAGATGTAACATATACTGAAAATGATTCTGCTACATTAGTAGCTAACAATGTAACTATTAGTTCAGGAACTAATTTTTCAGGGGGATATGTTGAGTTTAGTTTATCAGGAAGTACAAGTACAGAGACTCTATCTTTAGTAAAAGCTTCAACTGCAAGTATTGTAAATGGACAAATTAGTATAGTTGGAAACGGAGTTTATATAGGAAATGGTTCAGTTGCTGTTTTAGTTGGTTCTATTGATAATACATACAATGGTGAAAATGGACAAAAATTAAGAATTAATTTTAGTAATACTTTTACAAATGGAAACTTTACTGATACTACAGCTACTCAAACAGGTACGGTTGTTGATATTAGTGGATGGACTGTTTATCTTCAACAATTAATGTTAGGACAAAATGGAGTTGCTGGAACTTCTACTATTGATGGATGGGCAACACCTATTGATTCAACACCAACACCATCAAATCCAAATTATCTAAGTCAAGTAAGTAGAGGAGATGATTATGCTCCTAGTTCTGCTACATACTCTTATGCTTTTGAAGATGGAGGATTAAGATTATACTCATCTGACATGACAACAGCAGCAGGTGGAGATATTGTTCATGGTCCTTATGTTGTTTCAGATAGTACTGTAACTTTATCAAGTGGAGATTCTGTATCTTTTGACTGGAAAGCACAAGGTGGAGCTGATGCTTATGATATTTATGCTTATTTATTAAATGTTGATACAGGAGCAACTGTAGAGTTACTTAATCAAACAGGTGTTGGAACAAGTGCAACTGCATGGGCAACAAAAAATACAAATATAAATACAGCAGGAACTTATAAATTTGTATTTGTTTCTGGAACATTTGATGAAACTTTTGGAAGAGCAGCAGGTGCAAGTTTATATATAGACAATATAGTTGTAAAACAAGCTGTTATGCCACCAGCGATTAGTGGAAGTGTTTTACAATATATTACTAGAAATTTAACTTATTATAATAGTTCAGAAACTTTAAATACAGTAGGAGAAACAAAAAATATAAGTATAAATGGTATTACTTCAGGTGGAGTTACTGATGTTTCATTGAGTAGATCTATTGAAATTATAGGAGTAAATGACTTACCATATATTTTAGGAAAAGAAACAGTAACTGTTAATGAAGATACTTCTATTACAATCTCTGGTTTAACTGTTGGGGATAAAGATATTGGAAGTGGTAATTTAACAGTTACAATAGATGCATCTCATGGAACTTTAAGTTTAGGAAATTCGACTGGAGTAACTACTTCTTGGGATGCTGTAAATAAAACTTTTCAAATAACTGGAACAGTAACAAATCTAAATAATGCACTTGCAACACTTAGATATCAAGGTGATGCAAATTGGTTTGGTGATGATCCTTTGACAATCACTATAAATGATGGTCAAGGAAGTGGTGAACAACCATATAGAATAAATCAAACTGGAAAATTTTTCAATCCTGATAATGGACACTATTATGAGTTTGTAAGTGCTTCTGGGATTACTTGGACAGATGCAGAAACTGCAGCAGAAGCGAGAGTATTATATGGTTTAAATGGTTATCTTGTAACAATTACTTCAGCTACAGAAAATGCACTTATTACTTCTATGGCAGGTGGAAATGGTTGGATAGGGGCAAGTGATTCAACTAGTGAAGGAGTTTGGAAATGGGTAACTGGTCCAGAAGCAGGAACTCAATTTTGGTTAGGTGACACGAATGCTGGAACAAGTTCAACATCAAACTATGGTTCATCTTATTATAATCAATATGCAAATTGGGCTAGTGGAGAACCTAATAATTCTGATTCAACAAGAGATGGAGAAGATGTTGCACACTTTTATTATAATGGAAAAAATGCCGGAAAATGGAATGACTTTGCCGCAAAAAATACAAGCTCAATAGCAGGATACATAGTTGAATACGGTGGTACCACAGGAACATTAACAGCCGCTAATCTTACGGTTACCGTAGTACCTGTAAACGATTTACCGGTAAACTCGGTACCGACAGCTAGAACAACAAATGAAGATACGGCTATTGTTTTTTCATCGGGCAATTCTAATGCTATCACCGTAGGAGATAACGATTCATTAAACAACCCTTCTATAACACTAACTACTACCGTATCTATAGGTAGCGGAAAAGGTACACTAAGCGCAACTACCGGAGGAGGTGCTACTATAAATGGTAACGGCACCATAACCGTACAAATAATAGGAACAGTATCTCAAATAAATGCAAGTTTAGAAGGATTGACTTATGCTCCAACTTTAAATGCAAATGGAACAGCTTATACGACATTAGTTATCACTACAAATGATGGTATAGCAACTGATACAGATAGTATTACTATAAATATAACTCCAGTTGATGATAAACCTGTTGCAAATGCTATGGCTGCTACAGTGGGAGTTGGTTCTGCACAATTATTTAGTTATTTTCAACCGAAATTTTTTGATGTTGAAGGAGATAGTCCTGTCGCTATAAAATTGCTTTCATCACCAGTTAAAGGTCAATTTGAATATTGGAATGGAACTTCGTGGGAAATTGTAACTATAAATGAAACTACGCCTTTAGTTGTTGCGATGAGTGATATGAATAATTATAGATTTAATGCTTTAAGTGAATCTAATACTTCAACAACTGTTCAGTGGCAAGTAAAAACAGCTGGAGATACAAGTGATACTGGTTGGTCAAATACTGCAACAGGAACTATTTCAATTTTAAGTTATGCTGATAATACGACACCGAGTGTTTCAATCACTTATCCTGAAAGAACAGAAACAGGAACTTCTAGTGAAAAAGTTATAGAATCACCTGATTCTACAAATCCTACATCTTCTGTAAAAACAGTTACAAGTAATAATGTTATTACAATAAATGAAGATAGTCAAACCGCAACTATCACTTTAACATATAGTGATAGTGTAACTCCTGCACAATTTATGCAAGGAATATTATCTTCAAGTAATACAAGATTGATTGATTTTGCAGATTCTAGTACATTTAAAATGACACAAAGTGTTACTAATAATGTTGGAACAATTACTTTAATATTAAAACCTAAAGCTAATATGTATGGAGAAACATTAATTACTTTAGGTGCTTTTGATGGTCAAAAAACAACACAAGAAACATTTATATTAAGAGTTAATTCTGTAAATGAACAAGCAATTGTAGATAATTTTACAAGAACTATAAATGAAGATACATCTTTTAGTTTTGCGACTATAAATCCAGCTGATATTTATCATGATGCAAATGATGTAAATAATAATGCAAATGTAAGTGCTGTTGATTATAATGCTCAAATGGCAATAATTCAAGATGCTATGATGAATCCATCTAATACAGATAAACAAGCAGCAAAAATAACAGCTATAGAGACTTTAGTTAAGGCAAACTATTTTCCCCAATCATTTATAATTGATACTTTACCAACAAATGGTGATTTATATTTAGATGGAATTAAAATAGAGAGTACAAACTATACTGTTGCAATTGCAAATTTAGAAAAATTAGTTTATCAACCAGACTTAAACTATTTTGGAACAGACAGTTTTACTTGGCATGCTTTAGATAAAGAGGGTTTAGCAACTACTATTAAAACAGCTACTTTTACAATAGATGCCGTAAATGATGCACCAGTATTTACAAATCAATCTGAAAATACAGTTGAAGGAAACACAATAACTGGAGTATTACCAGCAAGTGATGTTGATAGTACTTCAATTTCTTTTAGTGTAAATGGTACAGCACCAACAGGATTTATATTAAATAATGATGGTTCATATAGTTTTGATACTTCTAGTTATAACTATATAGAAGAGGGTGAAACTGATACTATTATTATCCCAATAAATGTAAGAGATGCTGAAGGTTTAGTTACAACTGCTAATTTCTCTGTGACAATCACAGGTACAAATGATGCACCAACAATCCAAATAGTAGATGTAAGTGGAATAATTACAGATGGAATAAAATTAAGTGATAATGGAAGTATTACATTTGTAGATTTAGATTTAACGGATAGACCAGTAGCAACAGAAGTTACAAAAAGTGTAAATGCAGTAGGACAAGATGGAAAAACAACATTAGTATTAACAGAGCAACAACGAAGTGATATAGAGAATGCCTTCAATATTGTAAATGTAAATACAAATACAAACAATGGAACAATAACTTGGGATTACACAATAAGCCAAGATAAGATAAATTTCCTAGGAAAAGATGAAGTAGTAACAGCAGTATTTACAATAAGCGTAAAAGATGATGAAGGAGCTATTGCAACACAAGATGTAACAGTGACAATCACAGGTACAAATGATGCACCAACAATCCAAATAGTAGATGTAAGTGGAATAATTACAGATGGAATAAAATTAAGTGATAATGGAAGTATTACATTTGTAGATTTAGATTTAACGGATAGACCAGTAGCAACAGAAGTTACAAAAAGTGTAAATGCAGTAGGACAAGATGGAAAAACAACATTAGTATTAACAGAGCAACAACGAAGTGATATAGAGAATGCCTTCAATATTGTAAATGTAAATACAAATACAAACAATGGAACAATAACTTGGGATTACACAATAAGCCAAGATAAGATAAATTTCCTAGGAAAAGATGAAGTAGTAACAGCAGTATTTACAATAAGCGTAAAAGATGATGAAGGAGCTATTGCAACACAAGATGTAACAGTGACAATCACAGGTACAAATGATGCACCAACAGTATCTTTTGAAAATATAGATTTTAAAATACCTTTTGGAGAAGTTTATACTAAAGATATTTCACCTTTGTTTAGTGACAAAGATTTAACAGATAAATTCAAATTTGAAGCAACAAATTTACCTTTAGGTTTAACTATAGATTCCAATACTGGAATTATTTCAGGAAGAGTAGCACAATCTGGAAATTTTGTAATTGTTATAAAAGGAATAGATTCAGCAGGAGCAAGTGTAACAAGAACATATAATATGTTAGTTATCGCACCAGCACAAATTGCAGAACCAACAAATCCTGCTGCGCCTACAGTTCCAACTAATGGTGATACAAATACAAATAATTCAACAGATGGTTTAAATAATTTTACAGATAGTGCTAGTAATCTAGGTGTTTTAAATTTTAACTCAAATGATGGTTTATCGGTTGATACTGGAATTGGATTTTTAGATACCTCAAATAATTCATCAACAAATGGTGGAGAGTTAAATTCTTCTAATATTCAAAATGGTGAAATTGATAGTTCAAACAATAATTCTACAAATACATCAAATACAAATGATTCAAGAGGAGTATTACAAGCAAATGTTGATTTAAATGTATTAACAAATGGACAAATTGTATTTAATGAAGCAAATCAAGACTCTTTTTCAATAGTTGGAATTACAATAGAAGATATAAAAATTGAAAATAACTCTATAGAGATAAAAGTAGTAGATACAAATCTTTCTCAAAACTTCATAGTTACTCAAATAGATGGAAGCCCACTTCCAACTGGATTATTCTTTGATGCAAAAACAGGGAGTGTAAGTGGAACTGTTCCAGAAGGATTGGATAAATTAAATATTACTATAAAAGCAACTAATTCAGATGGAACAACAAGAGTTTTAAATCTAAAACTTGATTTAAAAGAGTTGAAAAAATCTCAAGCAAATCAAGCTGATGCGGATGAAAAATATATGGGATTAAAAGAGCAAATAGCTTTAGAGAATCAAAAACTTGATGATTATGGTTCATATCTTACGAGATTATTTGCTTAAAAAATAAAGGATAAAATAAAGATTGGAATCAAACATCTCAAAACTTCTACAGTTAGAACATAACTGTAGAAATTGTGAAAATATAAAAGAGTTATATTTTCAGATTGTAAATGAAACAAGAAATATAGTTCCTTATTCTCAAGGAGTTTTATTAACAACTGATTTAAAAGGTAAATATAAAGTTGTAGGAATATCTGATATTTCAGTTGTTGATTCAACTTCTCCTTATGTTCAATGGATTGAAAATGTAGTTGAAGATTTAAATGCAAATCCTAAATCAAAAGATATTTTTGTAGTTGAAGCTAAAAATGATTTAAAAGAGGTAAATTATAAATCTCTTTTTGAATTTGCACCCTCAAATATTTTATTTATTCCTTTAAATACAACAAAAGAAAATAGTGATATTAACTATGTTTTTTTACTTTTTAGAGAAAACGGTTGGCTTGAAAATGATATTTTGATGTTAAAACATCTCTCTTCTTCTTTAGCATATTTTTTGTTTGCTATGAGAAATTGTGGTTTTTTTCAAACTCTAAAAAAAATCTCTTTTAAAAATAGATATTTTAAAATTGCCCTTATTTTAATCATTGCTTTGATGTTTTTACCTGTTAGATTATCAGTTTTAGCTCCCCTTGAAGTGGATGCAAAAAATCCTTATGTTGTAACTTCTCCTTTAAATGGTGTAATTGAAGAGGTGAAGATTTTTCCAAATGATAAAATAGAAAAAGAACAACTAATAGTTCAATTTGATGATGTGGATTTTAAGAATAACTATTTAGTAGCAAAACGAACTTTAGATGTTACAAATGCAGAACTTTTTAGTACAAAACAGAGTATTTTTTTAGACCCAAAACAAAAAAGCCAAATTTCTCAACTTGAAAATCAAGTAAAACTAAAAGAGGCTGAGTTAAATTTTGCAAAAGAGCAATTAGATAAAACAAAAATCTATGCAAAAGAAGAAGGAATAGCAATAATAAATAATCCAAATGATTGGAAAGGAAAACCAGTTAATACAGGAGAGAGAATATTTTTAATAGCGAATCCAAATAGTATAGAACTTAAAATTATGCTTCCTGTTAGTGATGCTATTTTTTTAGAAGAAAATGCAATAGTTAAAGCTTTTTTTGATAATGACCCAACAAACTCTTGGAAAGCAAAAGTTAAATATATTTCATACAAACCTGAACTTACAGAGCAAAATGTTTTATCATATAAAATTATTGCCCAGTTTGATGATATAAATGAAAATGGTTATATTCCATCTATTGGACTTAGAGGAACAGCAAAAATTTATTCAAAACAAGTAAGTTTGTTTTTTTATCTATTTAGAAAACCAATCACTGCTACTAGACAATGGATAGGTTGGTAATGTTTGCACAAGAACAAAAAGTAATATTACCAAAAATAAGAGATGATTTAAAACTATTAGAGACTTCTGTTGCGGAAGATGGTTCTAAAAGGTGGCTTTTATTTGATCCTATTCAAAATAAATATTTCAATATAGGAATTGATGCTTTTGATTTGATTTCAAATTGGCAAAGTGATATTGAACTTGAAGAATTTATTAAAGTTTTAGAACAAAAAGATTATGAAATAGATACAGAATCTCTTCAAACTTTTGTGGATTTTTTGATAAATAATAATTTGATAGTTTGTGAAGATTTAAAATATACTTCTAGAATGAAAAATATTCAAAAACAATCTAAACAAAATATTTTTAAATGGTTAATTCATAACTATTTATTTATTAGAATTCCTCTAGTAAAACCAGATTATTGGCTTGAAAAAAACAAAAAAAAAGTGGATTTCTTATACTCTAATCTTTGGCAAAATATAGTCTTGTTTTTAGGATTTATTGGTATTATTTTTGTATTAAGAGATTGGGAAAATTTTATTTCTACTTTTATGTATCTCTTTTCTAAAGAGGGATTTTTTTACTACTTTTTATCATTGGTTTTTGTAAAAAGTTTACATGAATTAGGTCATGCATTTACTGCAAAAAGGCTTGGCTGTAAAGTCCCAACTATGGGAGTTGCATTTTTAGTTTTATTTCCTGTTTTATACACTGATACCACAAATGCATGGAAATTAAAATCAAAATATCAAAGATTAAAAATTGTTGTAGCTGGAATAAAAGTTGAGTTATATCTTGCTTTAATTGCTACTTTTTTATGGTCTTTTGCCCCTGAGGGAATTTTTAAAAGTATTTTATTTATTATTGCAACTACAAGTTGGATTAGTTCACTTTTGATTAATATTAGTCCATTTTTACGATTTGATGGTTATTATGCCTTATCTGATATGACTGATAGCAAAAATTTACAACCGCGTTCTTTTGCTATGGCTAGATGGTTTATTAGAAAAAATATTTTAGGTTTGGATGAACAAAAACCAGAATTTCTTACAAAGAAAAAAGAGAATTTCTTTATTATTTATGCAATATTAACTTGGATTTATAGATTTTTCTTATTTCTAGGAATTGCTTTATTAGTTTACTATTTTGCTTTTAAAGTTTTAGGAATTATTCTATTTTTAGTAGAGATTATTTGGTTTATTCTACTTCCTGTTTATAAAGAGTTGAAAATTTGGTGGAGTAAAAGGCAAAATGTGACTTTTAATAAAAGAAATATTAGTTCTTTGGCTTTTATATTCGTATTTTTATTGCTTATTTTTATACCTTGGAATAGTAGTATTAAAATGCCAGCGATTATCGAAACACAAAACTATTTTGAGTTTTATCCTGCAGAAGATGCTTATATAGAAAAGATTTATTTTTCAAATGCACAATTAGTTAAAAAAGATGATTTACTCTTAAAAATAAAATCTCCTATGATTGAGCATAAAATAGAGCAAGTTTTAAAAGAGTTAGAACAAATAAAGCTTGAGATAAATAAACAAGCAGGATTTAAAGAGAACTTAAATAGAAGATTTGTTTTAGAAGAGAGTTTACTAAAAAAAGAGAATGAACTTGAGGGATTAGAAAAAGTAAAAGAAAAATTTGAAGTAAGAGCCTCTTTTGATGGAAAAATCTATTTTACAAATAGCTTTAAACAAAATCAATGGATTAGTAAAAAAGAGCCTGTATTTGTTTTGTATGATAATTTGAATTATAAAATTGTTGGTTTTTGTAATGAAAATGATTTTAAATTATTAAAACAAAATAGCGAAGCAAAATTTATTTTTAGTTCAGGTGATGTAAAAGATATAAACACAAAAATCACAACTATTTCAAAGGTTTCTATACCACATTTAGAGTTTCCTGAATTATCTTCTGATTTTGGTGGAGATATTGCTACAAGACAAGATTTAAATAAGCAAATAAAAACTGAACAAGCTTATTATAAAATTTTGGTAAATCTTGAAGAAGAAAATTTAAACTTAACGACAAGAAAACAAGGGGTTTTAGTAACAAGTGGAGAGACAGCTTCAATTTTTTCTAAAATATTTAAAAAAGTAGCTTCTGTTTTAATAAGAGAGAGTGAATTTTAAATTCACTCCACAGTTTTCATCAAAATATCTCTATAGTGATTTAACTCTTTCATCTTTTCATCATCGCCATTGTTTATATCTGGATGGTATTTTTTTGCTAACTCTTTATATCTTTTTTTTATCTCTTTTTCAATATTTTGTAAATCTTTTGTATCTGTAAAAATAAACATTTTATAATAATTAGCTTCCATAGAACTAATCTCTTTTGAATTTTTTGATTGAAAATTGACCCACTTTTTTGAAAACTTTTATCGGAGAATTCCGTTTCACTCCATGACCCACCTGTAATCTAAAAAATAACACTTTTTTGTTATAAAAAATAATATTTTTATAATGAAAGGTAAAAGGAGATGATTAGTATGGAAGACTGGGTTACTATTAGAAATTTAAGAACTAAAAATCCAAGCTTAGGAACTAGAACAATTGCTTTAATGTTAGGTGTTAGTAGAAATACTGTAAAAAAAGCATTATTAAGGGAAGAGATACCTTTGTATAATAGAGGTGAAAAAAAGATAAATGAACATATTGTTCCATTTGTTGATTTTATTAAAGACTCTTTTTTAAAAAAGAATTTAAAAGCAAGTAGAATACTAAAAGATATAAAATCTAAAGGGTATAAGGGAAGTCAGTATGCTTTATATGCTTATATTAGAGAAATTTTAAAACCAATAAAAGATGATGTTACAAAAACAACTCCAAATGCATTTATGCATTATGAAACCAAACCAGCAGAACAGATGCAATATGATTGGAGTCCATATACAGTTACTATTGGTGGAAATCTTGTAAAAATAAATGTACATCAAACAATCTTAGGCTTTAGTAGATATAAATTTTATGATGTAAGCTTGAATGTATCAGGAAGTGATGTATATACAGCTTTAGAAGAGAGCTTTATATTCTTTGGTGGAGTTTGCGAAAGAATACAAGTTGATAATGCAACAGTATTTATAACAAATGCTTCTAAAGATAACCTTGTGTGGAATCCAAGATTTTTATCATTATGTGGATTGTATGGAATAAAACCAACACGAAGTATGCCAGCACATCCATGGAGTAAAGGTAAAGTAGAATCAGTCTTTAGTTATCTTGAAACACATTTCATTTCAGGGAATGAATTTACAAGCTTTGAAGATTTAAGATATAGATTAAAACAGTTCCAAGATGAGCATAATCTAGAAATTCATGGTAGGTAGTTTGAGTCATTATTATATTTTTTATATACCCAAGCATAGCCATCTTTTATTTGTTGAAGATTTATGTCTTGTTTATTTAAATATACAGTTCCTAGTAATCTATTATATTTATCTTTTGAGTTATAAATAACAGTAACATCTTTATTATAGATATATCTTTTTAGATTCTCTTTTGATTTATTTCCATAATCTTGTGAAGATTCAGGAGCGTCTATACCATTTAATCTAATTTTATATTTCTTTTTATCATTAGTTAAAACATGAATAGTATCTCCATCAGAGATATGTATTACTTTTCCATTTAGTTCAGCTGCATTAATGTAAATAGTAAAAAATAGAAGAAAAGATATTAAAAGTTTTAATTTCATATTATATTCCTGGTTTTGATTTTGTTAGTACTAAGTTTATAATATTTCATTGTAGCAGATAGATGTCAGTTAGTTGTAAGATTTTTGATTCAAGTTTATTAATCCTAAAAACACTTGTTTTCCGACACTTTCTTTCATCTTCAAAAACATTCTAAAAAATAGCTATTTTTTATACGATAAATACTATCGGATTGTGATAT
The DNA here is from genome assembly GCA_964384195.1 of uncultured Aliarcobacter sp. GTDB lineage: Bacteria > Campylobacterota > Campylobacteria > Campylobacterales > Arcobacteraceae > Aliarcobacter. Next base: position 11,242 of record CAYLKG010000054.1, read on the forward strand.
AATACGAAAACTATATAAGAGAGGTTTTTCGTATGTATGTAGGTTATATTAGAGTTTCAACTGATGATCAGAATCTTTCTTTACAAAAAGATGCACTTTTAAAATATGGTGTTGATGAAAGAAATATATTTTCTGATAAAACATCTGGTTCAAAAGATAAAAGAGTTGGTTTAGATAAAGCTTTAGAATTTTTAAAAGAAGGTGATACTTTAGTTGTATGGAAACTAGATCGTCTTGGAAGAAGTTTAGCTCATCTAATATCTGTAATAACAGATTTAAAAAGTAAAAATATTTCTTTTGTATCTATTACTGAAGGTATGGATACAACAACAGCTTCTGGTGAACTATTTTTTCATATATTTGGAGCTTTAGCTCAATTTGAAAGAAGTTTAATTCAAGAAAGAGTTAAAGCTGGACTTGAAGCTGCTAAAAATAGAGGTATTAGAGGTGGACGTCCTAGAACTATTGATACTGAAAAAATGATAGCTATTAAAAAAGCTCTAAATGATGGGATGAGTAAAGCTGCAATTTGTAGAACATTTGGAGTTAAAAGAAGTACTTTAATTGATAGTTTGAATAGGGAGAGTATTTAAGTTTTATAAAAAATATCCATAATTTTATATAATATAAGTTTAATTCCAATGATTATTGTAAGCTTATCTTACTTATTCCTTTAGGTGGTTGAGCATCTAGTTAGCTAAAATTAATTTTTTAGACGAACAGTTAGAGTTTTTAGTTTAAGTTTTTAAATTTATTAAATCAAAATTATGGTAGCATTATTATACTAAAATAGAAAGGGTTATAATAATGGCATTAGCAATTAAAAATAATAAAGTTGTTACTATTGTTCCTCCAAAAAAATTATCTTCAGAAGAGAGAAGTAAATTAGTAAATACTCCAGTAAATGAGAAACTAATTAAAAAAGCAACTTCAAGAACTTATAATATAGTATAGTTAATTTTGATAGAAATTAAAAAATATAATAGTATAACTGCTGAATATCAATTCTCAAAAAAACTTTTAGAAAGTTTAAATTTATCACAAAACTTAGAACAAAGAAATAGAGAAGAGCTTTTTATAAAAGATATTTGCAAAAGAGTTAAAAAATCAAAAACAGTTTTATATTTGTTAAAAAAAGATAGTTTTAATATTGGACTTATTTCAATATCTGTAACTTCTATTGAAGATTTTCCTGCTTTACAAATTGATTTTTTATTTGTGGATGCTAATTATAGAGGATTGATTTTAAATGAACTTGATAATGTAAAAGCATCTGAATATTTAATTGAATTAGCAATTTCGATTGCAAAAAATTTACAATCAATAGTAGGTCTAAAATATATTGTTCTTTTACCTGATAATAAAGAACTTGAAAAAACTTACAATAACTTAAACTTTAATAAATTAAATAAAGACGGATGGATGTTTATATCGATTTAACGAGACCGTTAAATATTGATAATACTTCATTACTTAATTAAAGACAAATATTCTTTAACTTTTTTTAGTACTTTTTTATCCTTAACTGGAGCATAACCTTCGATTTGATTTGAAACAGTTGCAGATTTTAATGCTTTTTCTTTAGAAAATTGAGTTTTACTCATAACTAAACTCCTGATATTGGTAATTGTAACAAAATCTACAAAAATAAACGATTATATTTGTAGACTTAATATAAATTGGTATTGAAAACCATAATTTTCAAATGATTTAATGCAGCAGGTTTACAAAGTTTACAGTTTATAAAATACTTGCGTATTGTTAGGCTTTTATTGATACATCTCTTTTTAAAAAGAGATGTATTTTCTAAAAAAAATTACTATGCTATTTCATCCTCACCTCTAATAGGTAATTGTTTAATTCTATTTGATATATTATTTACGCTATCTTCATAAATATCTAAATTTGATTCATACCATTCTTCAGTGAAATCTTCTATTATAATTAAATCTTCGCTCTCATCAAATTCAATATCATCTTCCTCTAAATAAATATACTCAATCTCCGTACAATCATACTTTTTCTTAAATAATGCATATATCGGAATACTTGAACAGTGTTTCCAGAATTACTTGAACACTTTTTGTAAGAATATTTTCTGAGTTTTAATTATAACACAAAGTGTTCAAGTGTTATAAAAAATCATTCATAATTATCATTAACTTTTTCATATTTTGGTCTTAATGAATCTCCTTTTAAATGAATCCTATGTGATGAGTTTACTATTCTATCAAGTATTGCATCTGCAACAGTATTATTTTGCAAATATCCATACCAATCTTTAACTGGAAGTTGTGAAGTTAGGCTTAATTAAAAAAAATGGGGTCTGAAAAGTTAAGCTAGCTTCGATACTATGGT
>CAYLKG010000055.1:0-13468 GCA_964384195.1 uncultured Aliarcobacter sp.
TAGCTGGTGGGTCGTGAAGGACTCGAACCTTCGACCACTCGGTTATGAGCCGAGTGCTCTAACCAGCTGAGCTAACGACCCAGGTGGCGGACAGTGAGGGATTTGAACCCTCGGTACCGTTGCCAGTACGTCTCCTTAGCAGGGAGGTGGTTTCAGCCACTCACCCAACTGTCCGTTTCTAATTTTAAATTAATAAAATCAGGATGGGAATTATAAGAGGAACTGTCTTAAAAATCCCTTAATTCCTTTAATTATTTATATATTTTGTAAAATATTATCTACTACAGCTCTAGGATTTTCACTTTTGTATATTGGTCTTCCTACAACTATAAAATCCACTAGATTTTCTTTTGAAAAAGATATATCTGCAACCCTTTTTTGATCTCCGCTTTCCTCTCCAAAAGGTCTTATTCCTGGACATAAAGTTATAAAATCACATGAAGTATTATTTTTAATATCTAAACTTTCAAAAGCAGAACAAACTACTCCATCTAGCCCAGCTTCAAATGTACTTTTTGCGAATTCTCTTGCTTTATTATCTATATTTTCTCCATAAATCTCTTTGAAACTATCATTATCAAATGAGGTAAGAGCAGTAACAGCAAGAACTAAAGGTCGATTTGGAATATCTTTAATTCTATCCATTACAGTTTGCATAGCAAACTTTCCAGCACTTGCATGCACATTAAACATATCAACAAGACCAAATTTTGATATATCTTCAGCAGCATCAGCCATTGTATTTGGAATGTCATATAGTTTCAAATCTAAAAAAATCTTAAAATTAGGATTAATAGCTTTTATTTCTTCTAAGAACTTTTTTCCATCTCTTAAATATGTTCTAAATCCAACTTTTAACCAAATATCAAAATCTTTTACTTTTTCAACAAGCGCTAAATTTTCACTTGAACTTTCGAGATCTAAAGATATACAAAGTTTCATATCTTTTTTCATAATCTATACCTTTTTTATTTGATCTAAAATTGCATTTATAAATTTAGGAGCCCCATCACTTGCTAATCTTTTTGCCAATTCTATTGCTTCATTTATTACAATTGCTTTTGATAAATTTTCAAATAATATCTCATAAATAGCAAGTCTCAAAATAGATTTCTCAACGCTTCCCACATCTTGAATAGTTCCTTGAGTAATAAAATTAATAATTTGCTCATCTATTGCTTCAAGATTTTTTATTGTTCCATTAAATAGATTTAGTGCAAACTCTTTTTGACTATTTCTAATCTTTTTTTCTTCTAATATCTCATCAACAAATTTTGCAATCTCTTCATTTCCCAAATCATACGCATACAAAAGTCCAATTACAGACTCTCTTGCTTGTGTTCTTGTTGCCAAATTATTTTTCCATTTCGCTATATAAGTCTAGCATCTCTATTATTGTAACCATAGCTTCAGCACCTTTATTTCCAACCTTTGAACCAGCTCGCTCGATTGCTTGTTCAATTGTATCAGTTGTTAAAACACCATTTGATACAGGTTTTCCATATTTTAATGCAACCGTTGCAATACCTTTTGTAGCTTCAGCTGAAATATAATCAAAATGAGGAGTTGCTCCTCTAATAACCGCACCAACACAACAAACAGCATCATACTTTTTGCTTGAAAGAGCTTTTTCAAGAGCAAAAGGTATTTCAAAAGCACCTGGAACTAGTATCAAATCTAAATTATCTTCATTTCCTCCATGTCTTTTAAATGCATCTTTTGCACCTTCAACTAATCTATCAGTTATAATATGATTAAATCTTCCATTTATTATGGCTACTTTTTCATTTCCTTTTAGTCTTAAAACACCTTCTATTATCTTCACTTTACACTCCAAATCTTTTATATTAAGGCTTGATTATACTCAAAAATTTCTTAAAAGCTTAGTTTCCTAAAGCTTCTTTTATAGCAAAAATCTCGTTCATCGTTTTATATAAATCATTAATATGAAGCATATTTGGTCCATCACTCTTTGCTACTTTTGGATCTATATGAGTCTCAAAAAAGAATCCATCAACTCCAACACTAGCAGCCGCTCTTGCCATATATGGGACAAAAAAACTATTTCCACCAGTTGTTCCACCGGTGCTAGGAATTTGAACACTGTGGGTTGCATCAAAAATTACGGGAGCATATTGTCTAAGTAATATTAAATTTCTCATATCAACAATTAAAGCACCATATCCAAAAGTATTTCCCCTTTCACAAAGCCAAACACCAGCTTTTTTACTATTTTCGTAATTTACTTCAGAAACTCCTCTTGTATTTAATACTTTTTCTACAGGATGTTTCATAGCATCTGCTGCTAAAAATTGCCCTTTTTTAATATTTATTTTTGCAGGTGTTTTTGCAGCAGCAACAAGTAAATCTGTTTGTCTACATAAAAATGCAGGTATTTGCAAAATATCCATAACTTCCCCTGCAGGTGCCGCTTGATATGATTCATGAATATCTGTTACAACTTTATACCCAAACTCTTTTTTGATTTTTTCAAAAATTTTCAAACCTTCATCAAGTCCAGGTCCTCTAAATGAGCTTAAACTTGTTCTATTCGCCTTGTCAAAACTTGCTTTAAAATAAAAATCAACCCTTTTATCTTCACTAAGAGGTTTTAATTTTTCAGCTATTTTTAAAACTGTATCCATATCTTCTAAAACACAAGGTCCTGTCATAACTGTTAACATATTAATTATTTCCTTTACTTTTTACTTACTAAAATTCCACTAATTACTATCAGAATTATACCTAAAACTATTATAAACGATGGGAAAGCATCTCCCATCAAAAGCCCCAAAATTATTGAAAAAACAATATTACTATATGATACAGTTCCTATAATCCCTGCTTTTGCAAAAGAGTAAGCTTTTGTCATATATATTTGTGCATAAGTAGAAAAAATTCCTAATAAACCTATAAAAATCCAATCTTTGTTTGAGGGAAGAACAAACTCTCCTAGCATAAAATCTAAGTTAGAATTAGAATAAAATTCACTAATTATCATCAAAATCAATGGTATTATTGTCCCCACTGACATAAAAGATAATACGATTGCTCTGCTATCATAATATTTTCGTAATTCTCTAATTGAAGTATATGCCAAAGCAGCACCAACACCTGAGAGAATTCCTAAATAATCAGTTTTTTCTAAACTACTTCCATCAAATTCAGTTATAAATAATATTCCAATAAATCCTATAAATACACCTATCCAACCTTTTATTCCAATTTGCTCTTTTAGAAAAAAATATGCTAAAACTGCTGTAAAAATTGTAGAAGTTTTTGAAAAAGTCATAGCTTCACCTAAAGAGATATGTGCAATATTGTAAAAGAAAAATAATAAAGCTGTAAATCCAGCAACTCCTCTAAAAATAAGTAGCCAAAACTTTCCACCTAATTGTTTTAATGGTGATTTATAAATAGAAAATAATATAAAAAAAACTCCAAAAACATTTCTAAAAAATACAACCTCTATTGAACTTAAAGTAGAACTCAACTCTTTTGCAGCAACTCCCATAAGTGCAAATAAAAAAGAAGCAATAAGCATATATTTTATACCTTTGTTTATATTTTCTTCCAAAATTACTCCTTTTTAAAAAGCAAATAGTATAGTAAGATTAATAAAATAAAGCTATTTTTAGGTATTATAAAGATTAATTTAAAAAATTATTTAGGAAATTTATGGATTATTTAAAAATTGTTGGAAACAAAAAATTAAGTGGTGAAATATCTATTTCTGGTGCAAAAAATGCAGCTCTTCCTCTCATAGCTTGCACTATTTTAGCAAAAAATGAAACTACGATTAATAATCTGCCAAATGTGGCTGATATAAACACTTTTTTGAAGCTTATTAAAATGCTTGGTGGAAGCTTCACAAAAGAAAAAAATAGTGCAACTATAGACACTAGCACAATTGATAATACAACAGCAACTTATGACATAGTAAAAACTATGAGAGCTTCTATTTTGGTTTTAGGTCCTTTACTTGCTAGATTTGGACACTGCGAAGTATCTCTTCCTGGAGGCTGTGCTATTGGGCAAAGACCGGTTGATTTACACCTTAAAGCACTAGAACAAATGGGAGCAAAAATTGAAATTTTACAAGGGTATATCAAAGCAACTGCTCCAAATGGATTAAAAGGTGCAAAAATAGTATTTGATAAAGTAACAGTTGGTGGAACTGAAAATACAGTTATGGCTGCTGCTTTAGCTTCAGGTGTAACAACAATAATAAATGCTGCTAAAGAGCCTGAAATAGTTCAACTTTGTGAAGTAATTGCAAGTGCCGGTGTGAAAATAGAGGGAATTGGAACATCAAAGATCATAATTGAAGGAACCGGTGGAAAACTGCTAGATATTAAACCTTTTAGTGTAATTCCAGATAGAATTGAAGCTGGAACTTATATGTGTGCAGCGGCTATTACAAATCAAAAGTTAACTATAAAAGATATAGTTCCAGCGCATCTTGAAGCAATTACTTCAAAACTTGAAGAGATGAATTTTGAAATAGATGTAAAAGAAAATGAACTTACAATTTTTCCAACATCAAAAATTTTACCTGTAAATATTATTACAACAGAATTTCCAGGATTTCCAACTGATATGCAAGCACAATTTATGGCACTAGCAACCCAAGCAGAAGGTACTAGTACAATAGATGAAAGACTTTTTGAAAATAGATTTATGCATGCAAGTGAGCTTAGTCGTCTTGGAGCAGAAATCCATATAAATGGAAATATCGCGACAATTCTTGGGAAAAAAGGTTCTTTAACTGGAACAGATGTTATGGCTACAGATTTAAGAGCATCTTCTGCACTTGTTTTAGCTGCACTTGTTGCTTCTGGGGAAACAAATATACACAGAATTTATCACTTAGATAGAGGTTATGAAGATTTAGAAGAAAAGCTTCTAAAAATAGGTGCTGATGTAAAAAGATTGAAAGAGAGTTGATGAAATTAGAGATATCTTTATTTAGATTTGATAAGGATAGTGACTATCTTCCGTATTATACAAAACATTTTTTAACTCCCAAAAGGGAAGAAACTCTTTTAGATGTTTTAAAAGAGATTTCTAAAAATCAGGAATTCTCTTTTTTGGATTGTAAAAATGCTATTTTTGTTGTAAATAATAAATATATGTTAGCTTCAACTTCCTTGGAAAGTATAATAAAAGATTTTAATAAAGATATAAAAATAGAGCCTATTTCAATAAAAAGAGCCTATAAAGATTTCTTAATAAATGAAGATGATTTTTATTCAAAATTTAAAATCTTAGAAGAGTTTTGTTCTTTGGAAGATAAAGATTTTTATGCTAAGCAAAAAATATTTTACTACGCTTCAAATAGTTTAAACTATAAAGATAAGTATATTGGCGATGCCCTAATTCTTTTAGCTTCTAGGCTGATAGATACAAAACCAAATCAAAAAGATAATATTTTTAAAATTCTAAAAGAGCAAAAATATGGAGCTTCTTTTCATACAAACTTAGAAAATAGAATTCTTAATTTTGATTCAGAAGTAGAAAACAAAATAAAAAGTATTCAAAAAGAGCTAGGATTTATAAAAAAATTCAATCAAAAAACTATAGATTTTGGAGTTATTGAAGAAAATATTGAAATTAAACATAAATTTAAAAATTTTAATATTGCTTGTTTTAGTAAAGATAATAAATATGAAAAACTTTTAGGGAAATTTGAAGCAAACTTTTTAGTTTTGGAAAATTTTGATTTAGATTTAGCAAAAGATAGTTATTTTGTAAATCCTAGTTTAACTTATTTTATAGCTTCACAAATTTTATTAAATGCCTTTGATAATGGAGCAGATTTTTTGCTTGTTTTTGATAATGAAGATTTTTTTATTTTTAATAACAAACTAAAAGAGATTGAAAAAATATCAAATAGAGAAATTCCTCTTCCAATTATTCATATAAATGAGTTTCTAAATTTAGCTTCAAGCAATTTTGAAGAAGCAAAAAAAAGTTTCAAAATTCATAAAATAAAACCAAGGATAATATAAAATGCAATTTTTAATCTTAGTTCTAATTTTTTTACTAATAATAACTTTAGTATATTTTTTAATGAAAAGGTCTAAAGTAGTTGTAAAAAAAGATGAACCACTTGACGTTTTTATAAAAGCTATAGAACTTTATATGGATAAAAATCATCCAAAGATTAATATAAACTATAAGCATATAGAGCTACCAAAAGAAGAAAAAAGCCTAAGAATAAAACAGACATTAATAGTTGAAAATATCATAGAACAATTTTATGAACATGAATTTTTAATAAAATCACAAGAATCAATTCCTAAAGATAAACTTTGGCCATCTTATACTTATAACTCCCAAAGAAATTCTTATCCAAACGATTGGATAAAAAGAAAAGAGTTAGCTTATATGAGAGACAGTAGATGCTGTAAAAGATGTGGTCAAGAATTAGCAAGTTTAAATGAAGTTTATACCTCTTTTGTACGACCAATAAAAGATGGTGGTGGTTATAACTTTGAGAATATTATAATACTTTGTTCTGATTGTAATAGAATTGTAGAATCAGATTCTCAAAAGGCCTCTATTATAAACTCTTTAAAGCTTTATGATAATTTATTGAAATTTATTGGTGGTTGAGGCTATCAAAAATCTCCTTAGCCCTATTTTCAAGACTATATACCATCAAGTGGTTCATTTATGAGAATATTTTTATTTAAAATTTTAGAGATAACATAGCTACAAATTCTTCTAATTTTAAATTCTCAAAATTTATATATATTAGCTCTTTAAAATAGAGATATAAAAAGATATAAAGAAAAAATATTAACACAAATAAAACTTTCATAAAACTCTTAAATAATAATTTATAAAATTATTATAATATCTTAATGTCTCTTGAAAGTAAAGTTTTTAGCTCTTCAAACTCTTTGCTTGGTATTCTTATCTCTATTTTTACATTTACTCCAAAATCTTTGTTTGAAACTTCTATTTTTTGCTCTTTTAAAAGATATTCTAACTGAGATAAAGAGTTATATTCACACTCCAAAAAATAACTATTTAATTTTTTATATACAAAAAACTCTGCAATTTTAATAACTTCATTTGCACTATTTGAGTAAGTTTTAACTAAACCTCCAGTTCCTAGTTTTATTCCGCCAAAATATCGCACAACTATAACAGCAGTGTTTATAATTTCAGCACCTGCTAAAACAGCTAAACAAGGTTTTCCACTAGTTCCTTTTGGCTCACCATCATCACTTGAATTTTCTACAATTTGTTCAAACTCATTTAAATATCTATATGCATAAACATGATGAACAGCTTTTGGATGTTCTTCTTTTAATCTTTGTATTGTTTTAGAAAAATCATTATATGGAACTAAATAGGATATAAATTTTGATTTTTTCTCTTCCAAAATAGCACTAAACTCTTTTTGAACAAATTTCAAATATAATTCTCCTCATGAGATTAGATTTATACCTTACACAAAACTTTAATATCCAAAGTAGAAATAAAGCCAACGAACTAATAAAAGCCTCAAAGGTAAAAGTTAATAAGAAGATTATATCAAAAGCTTCATTTATAGTTGAAGATGATATGAATATTGAACTACTTGAAGAGGATTTTTATGTATCAAGAGCAGCTTACAAATTAAAATATTTTTTAGATGAAATAAAAATAGATTTAAAAGATAAAGTAGCTCTTGATGTTGGCTCAAGCACTGGAGGATTTACTCAAATTTTACTTGAAAATAGTGTTGAAAAAGTAGTTTGCGTAGACGTTGGTTCTAATCAACTTCATGAAAGAATAAAAAATGATAAAAGAATTGAATTTTTTGAAAATTGTGATATTAGAAATTTTAAAAGTAAAATTTGCTTTGATATTTTAACTTGCGATGTCTCTTTTATCTCTATTTTAAATATTATAGATTCTATAAACTCTTTAAATTTTAAAAAAATAATAATTTTATTTAAGCCACAATTTGAAGTTGGGATAAATGTAAAAAGAGATAAAAAAGGTGTTGTAAAAGATAAATTAGCAATAGAAAAAGCAAGAGAAAATTTCATAGCAAAGACTTTGGAATTAAAATGGAAATTAGAAATAAATAGCCTTAGTAAACTACAAGGGAAAGATGGAAATAATGAAGAACTCTTCTGCTTTAGTAAATAAAAATACAATTGACACAATAGCTATTGGAGGATTTGATGGAATGCATATTGCCCATCAAGAACTTTTTAAAAACCTTGGTAAAAATGGTGCAATTGTATGTATTGAAACAGGTTATGCAAATCTTACTCCAAAAAGCCACAGACAAGAATATACACATTATCCTATTTATTATTATATATTAGAAAATATAAAAAAGCTAGAAGGAAATGAGTTTGTAAAACTTTTAAAAAAGGATTTTATAGCTTTAAAAAAAATAGTTATTGGTTTTGATTTTTGTTTTGGTAAAAATAGAAAATATTGTATAGATGAACTAAAAAAAATTTTCGATGGTGAAGTTCAAGTAATTTCAGAGATAAAATTTGATGAATATCCAATTCATTCAAGACATATAAGAGAATTTATAAAAGATGGAAATATAAAAAAAGCAAATAAATTTTTAGGAAAAGAGTATAAAATTTATGGAACAGCGATAAAAGGTCAAGGTTTAGGAAAAAGTGATTTTGTACCAACTATAAACTTGAGAATTGATGATTTTTTACTACCTAAAGATGGGGTTTACATCTCAAAAACGACTATTGATAGTATAGAATATAATTCTGTGAGTTTTATTGGAAATAGAAAAACAACTGATGATACTTTTGCAATTGAAACTCATATTTTAGATAAAAGCATTGATTTTAATAACCTGAACATATCTATAAAATTTATTGAAAGAATTAGAGACAACAAGAAATTTAATGATTTTATTGAATTAAAAAATGAAATTTTAAATGATATAGATACGGCAAAAAAATACTTTTATTAATTTTTAGATAAAATAAAGAATGACAGATAAAGTATTTAATAAAACTATTTCCAAACAATTTGAATTTGATGAAGAAGTTGCTAGCGTATTTGATGATATGCTAGATCGTTCTGTTCCATTTTATAAAGAGATGCAAAGATTAAGTATTGTTTTTGCAAATAATTTTCTAGAAAATGGTTCGAAAGTTTATGATTTAGGTTGTTCGACAGGTACAACCTTGATTGAATTATCAAAAAGCTGTAATAAGACCCTGAACTTAATTGGAATTGATAGTTCAGAAGCTATGTTAGAGCTAGCTAGCAAAAAAGCAAAAGCATTTGGTGTAGATATTGATTTTATATGTAGTGATATTTTCGATGTAAATTTAAAAGGTGCGAAAGTTATATTCTCAAACTATACTTTACAGTTCATAAGACCACTTCAAAGAGAAAAATTAATTAAAAAAATTTATGACAGTTTAGAAGATGGTGGAATTTTTATTTTTAGTGAAAAACTTGTTTCACAAAATAGCATTTTAAACAAACAATTTATAGATGAATATTATAGTTTTAAAAAAACTCAAGGTTATAGTGAATTTGAAATTTCTCAAAAAAGAGAAGCTTTAGAAAATGTACTAATTCCTTATACAGAAGATGAAAATAATAAAATGATAAAAGATGCTGGGTTTTCTCACTGTGAACTGGTTTTTAAGTGGGTAAATTTTGCTACATTTATAGCAATTAAATAAAGGAGAGAAATGTTAAAAATAGGTGATGTGGCTCCAAGTTTTTGTGCCTTTAATCAAGATGATACAGAAATATGCTTAAGAGATATTGTTGGGAATTGGATAGTCTTATATTTTTATCCAAAAGATATGACACCAGGTTGTACAACACAAGCTTGTGATTTTACAAGTAATCAATTCTTATTTGACAATTTAAATGCAACAATTATTGGTGTAAGTCCGGATGATAGTGAAAAACATAGAAAATTTATTGAAAAATATGACTTAGGGATTACACTTTTAGCGGATACAGATAAACAAATATGTCAAGATTTTGATGTTTGGCAACTAAAAAAGTTTATGGGTAAAGAATTCATGGGTGTTGTAAGAACTACTTTTATTATTAATCCAAAAGGTGAAATTGCTTATATTTGGGATAAAGTAAATGTAAGAAAAACAAAAAGTATAAAAGGTGAAAAAGTTGAAATCTTACATGTAGATGAAGTTAGAGAAAAATTAGAAGAGTTACAATCAAAGGAAAAATAATGAGAAAGTTTTTAAACAAGATTTTATTAGTAGGGGCTGTTACACTATTTGCAAATAGTTTATTTGCTCAAGAAACAATTTGCTATAAAAATGGTGTTACATCACCTTCAGAAATTGAAACAACTCCTCTAAATGGAGTTATTTGTAAAAATCAATTATCTGTAAATGATATGAAAAAAGATGGTTGGAGTGTTTTGGATATTCAAATTGCAACAGTTGAGGGAAAATTAAACTATTCATACTATTTTTATAAAACAGATAGCTTAAAAGCTACTCCAAAAATTAGTTCTGCTAATGAAAAAGCTGAATTTTCTACAAGACCAATTGGAACAAAAATAACAAATTTGAATAGCAACAAAAGCACAATTGATATTGGAAATTTAATTGTTGGTCAAACAGGAATTGTTGTTCATATTTATAACAATGACAAAAGATCAATTGTTGCAAATGCTAAAGTTATTAGTTCAAATGCAAACTCATCTGTAGTCGAATTTTTCGGTTTTGATGACTTAAAACAAGATGCTCTTCCAATAACAAATAGAGGAGTTTCAATCAATGATGTTTTAGTATTAAACTACATGTATAATTCATCTCTTTTAATAGCTCCAAATTTTGATGCTTTTCAAGCAGTAAGAAATGAATTCAAAGAAAATAATTTTATTCACTCTGATATTTTTGCAGCAAAACTAAAATATAATAACAAACCTTATCCAGCAAAAGAAGATATTCAACAATTTGCCATTGAACAAAACTTAGGAACAATTTTCTTTGTATTAGATGGAAAAATATTTGTAGTTGACTCAAAAACTTTTCAAATCTTAGATTCGTATAGATTCTCATTTGATCAAAAAGAGCAACAAATTCCTTTTTATACAAGAGTTGAAGATATAGAAAGTCCATTTTATCAGGTTGCATTTATATTTGGTAATGAAAGATTAGGATTTAACGATTACTATAAAGAGATTTTAGGATTAAAAAAATGATAGAACAAAGACATTTAGATTATTTAACATCTATAGTTGGTCAAGAAAATATTAAAACAGATAAAGCTCACTTAATTGCCTTTTGTTATGATGCAACAAGAAGTAGATTTGAACCGGATGCTGTTGTTTTCCCAAGACATGAGCAAGATGTAAGTGATATACTTAAATATTGTAATGAATACAAAATTGTAATAGTTCCAAGAGGCGCTGGAAGTGGGTTTACAGGTGGAGCATTACCTTCAAATGGAGGAATTATTCTAAGCCTAGAGCGACATATGAACAAACTTCTTGAAATAGATATGCAAAATATGGTTGGTGTTGTTCAGCCAGGGCTTATTAACATGCAATTTCAAAAAGCTGTAGAAGAAGTGGGACTTTTTTATCCACCAGATCCAGCAAGTGAAGAGTATTCAACTCTTGGTGGAAATGTAAGTGAAAATGCAGGTGGCATGAGAGCAGCTAAATATGGTATCACTAAAGATTATGTAGTAGCATTAAGAGCAGTTTTACCAAATGGAGATATTATAGTTGCAGGTAAAAAAACTATAAAAGATGTTGCTGGTTATAATGTTGCTGGAATTTTAATAGCAAGCGAAGGAACTTTAGCAGTTATTACAGAAATCACTTTAAAATTGATTCCAAAACCAAAATTTAAACAAACATATATGGGAGTTTTTCCAAATGTAAATAGTGCGATGACAGCAGTCTTTAAATCTTTAGCAAGTGGTGCAAATCCAGTTGCTATGGAATTTTTGGATGCATTAGTTATTAAAGCTTTAAAACAAAAATTTCCTCAGGTAAGTCTTCCTGAAAATGCAGGTGGAATTTTAGTCGGAGATGTTGATGCTTCTAGTATGGCTGAGATTGATGAGCAATTAAATACTTTAAAAGAATCATTTAAAGAAAATGGTTCAATAGATTTCATTATAGCAAAAGATGAAGATCAAGGTAAAAAACTTTGGTTTGCTAGAAGAAATGCAAGTCCAGCAACTATGGTTTACGGTACTAAAAAATTAAATGAAGATATCAGTGTTCCTAGAAGTAAACTTCCTGAAGCTTTAGATGAAATTTATAAAATTGGTGATAAATATGGTTTTCAAGTTCCATGTTTTGGACATGCAGGGGATGGAAACATTCACGTAAATGTTATGGTAAAAGATAAAACAAATACAAAAGAGATGGAAGATGGGCACAAAGCTATTGAAGAGATTTTCCAGCTAGTTGTTGATATGGGTGGAACACTAAGTGGCGAACACGGAATTGGAATATCTAAAGCACCATTTATGAATATAGCATTTACAGAAGCTGAAATGAATCTTTTTAGAAATATTAAAAAAGCATTTGACCCAAACAACATTTTAAATCCTTTTAAAATGGGATTATAATCTTGACTAATGGTGTAATTAGGATTTTAAAAAAAATTATAAATAGTATTGATTCATTTTTTAATGACGATACTACTTATTATGCAGCATCGTTAAGTTTTTTTACTATTTTCTCAATTTTACCAATAATAGCTCTAGGAATTGCAATTATCTCAAGTTTTTCTGAGTTTAATTCCTATCTAGAAGTTTTTACAAATTTTTTATTTGATTTTTTAAATCCTACTCACTCAACAGAAATTGTCGAAAGTCTTAAAAATTATATATCAAATTCAAGTAAATTAGGATTTCTTGGTATTTTGTATATGCTGTTTGTTTTTATAATGTTTTTCAAAGATTACGACTATATAGTAAATAAGATTCACGAAACACAAAGAAGAGCTATATATAAATCGTTTTTTATATATTTAATATTATTTATAGTATTTCCATCCATATTTGTAATAATTAGCTACATGAACTCTTTACATGAGAATAGTATTTTCAAATTTATCTTTAGTTTTATTTTTACTTGGTTTATGTTTTTTTCTTTATTTAAACTAAGTATTAATAAAAAATTATCTTTTAAAGCTATTTTATATTCATCATTTTTAACTCTTTTAGTTCTTTCAATTACACAAAATCTTTTTGTATACTATGTTGTTTATAACAAAACATATACTACTATTTATGGATCGCTTGCTACTTTATTATTTACATTCTTATGGATCTATATATCTTGGATAATATATTTATATGGAATAAAAATCTGCCATAAATTAAATTTAAAAAACTTAAATAATAACCTTAAATAAATTAGGGACGATTGTGCAAAGAATTTAGCCGCAGCGCACTCTGATGTCCAAAAGATTTTAAATTAAGATATGTAAATAGCTATAGCAATAAATAAACAACGTAA
>CAYLKG010000056.1:0-13336 GCA_964384195.1 uncultured Aliarcobacter sp.
TTCCCTCATAATCAGGTTTATCAACTAAAACTTGTCTATCAAATCTTCCTGGTCTAAGTAGTGCTGGATCTAAAACTTCTGGTCTATTTGTCGCAGCAAGAACTATTACAGGTGCAGTTTCACTAGAAAATCCATCCATCTCAGCTAAAAGCTGATTTAAAGTTTGTTCTCTCTCGTCATTCCCACCCATTGGTCCACCACTTGCTCTACTTTTACCAATCGCATCAATCTCATCAATAAATATTATAGCTGGTGCTACTTTTTTTGCTTGTTCAAATAAATCTCTAACTCTAGAAGCTCCAACCCCAACAAACATTTCAATAAAAGCAGAACCTGAAACAGACAAGAATGGAACATCAGCTTCACCAGCAACTGCTTTTGCAAGTAAAGTTTTACCTGTACCTGGAGGACCTACAAGTAAAACACCTTTAGGAATTTGAGCTCCAAGTCTTACGTATCTATCTGGAGCTTTTAAGAAATCAACAACTTCTTGAACTTCTTCTTTAGCCTCTTTATTACCAGCCATGTCTGCAAATTTTACATTTGGTTTTTCAGAATTTATCATTTTTTTAGATGAACCTATTCCAAGAATTCCTCCACTTCCTCCACCCATAGACTTTTGCATTCTTTTAACCAAGAACATCCAAATAGCAAAGAATAAAAATATTGGAAGAACCCATCCAAATAAAATGTCTGATAGTAAATTTTCTTCATTTACTCCACCATATCCTATTCCGTTTTTTTCTAATTCAGGAATTAGTGTTTCATCTGGAATAACTCTTCTTGCTGTATAAGTTATATTTTGCCCTGCTTCGCCTTTGCTTAAAGCTCTAATTTGAGTATTTCCAATACCAACATACTCAATTTTTCCGCTAGATATTAATTTCTTCAACTCTGAATAAGGAATTGTTCTATTTGTAGTAGCTCCTCCCATTGTTTGATTATTAGCACCTATATTAGCAGTTTGATCCTCTGGAAAAATTGCTTTAAAAGCAAAAATAGTAACCATAGAAAAAAGAACAAATACTAATAGTGGATTATTATTAAAAAAATTGTTACCATTATTATTTGAATTTTTATTGTCATTTTGTTGCGGTTTATTTATCAATTTTACCCCTTAATATTTTTAAAAATCATTGTTACCCACTCATTTTTGTGAATAATTTTCAACTCTTTTAAATCACTAAATTTATTTAACACTCTCTTTTCATGCTTATCTAAAATCCCAGAAAGTATTAAAATTCCACCCTCTTTTGTTGCATTTTTTAAATCATTTGCAATCATTACTAAAACATCAGCAATAATATTTGCAACAACAATATCATATTTTTTCTCTGCCTTATTAACAGAGCCTATCCATGAATAATTAATCTTTTCATCATTTAAAGTAAAATTTGACATCGTACTATCTATACATATTTCATCTGTATCACAAACATCAACTACAGCTCCTTTTTTTGCAGCTGCAATTGCTAAAATTCCACTTCCAGTTCCAACATCGAGCAAGATATCATCTTTTTTTACAAACTTATCAATAGCAAGTAAACACGATGATGTTGTTTCATGATGTCCTGAACCAAACGCAAGAGCTGGATCTATTAAAATATTTATTTTTTCTTCTTTTTCATCTATCCAAGATGGTCTTACATAAAAGTTTCCAACTTCAATAGCTTGAATCGAATCTTGATATTTTTTTATCCAGTCAATACTCTCTTTTTTCTCGTAAACAATATCACATTTAGTATCTAAAGCTTTTACAAATTTATTTAAAGGCTCAATAAAATTTTCAAGTTCCTCTTCACTTCTAATAGTTATTACGCCTTCATTTTCTTCAATTGCATCTTCTGTTAAAGACTCAAGCAAATCTAAAAAAAGTTCGTAGTGATTTTCTGGTTTGATAGATAATTCAAAATAGTATTCAGTCAAATATTACCTTCTTAATTTAATAATTTTTATTTACTTATAAAAAGTGTAATATTTTATCTAAATAACTTTTGAATTTGATTAAAAGAAGCTCTCTATTAAGTCTCTCATAATCTTAGTGTCACTGATGCCATTTACTAAGTCTCTAAACTCATTTGCACCAGTATAACCTTTTGAGTAAGCATGAAGAAGTTTTCTGAAAATCACAGCTCCATAAGCTCCGTGAAACTCTAACATTTTGTCGTAGTGTTCAAGAATAATCTCTTTTTTTATTGAGTTATCAATATCTTCAAGTTCATGCTTTAGTTGATAAAAAACCCAAGGTTTTCCAATAGCCCCTCTCCCTATCATAATCCCATCAGCTTTTGTATACTCTAAAACTTCTTTAGCTTTTTTATAATCTTTAATATCACCGTTTGCAATAACAGGAACATTAATAGCTTCTTTCATCTGTTTTATTGCATCATAATCAACAGGGGCCTTATACTTTCCAGCTCTTGTTCTTCCATGAACTGATACAAAATCAACTCCACAAGCTTCAACAACTTTTCCTATTTCAACTGGTATTTTTTCATTTACCCCAAGTCTTACTTTTGCACTTGTATACTCTTTTTTTGAGTACTTTTTAATAGTGCTTAAAATCTCTTCAAGTTTTTTTAAATCTCCAAGTAAATTTGAACCACTACCATGATTAAAAACTTTTGGAGCTGGACAACCACAATTTAAATCAATACCATCTATTCCTTCAACATCATTTAGTATCTCAACTGCTGCTTTTACTAAGTCTACACTATTTCCTGCAATTTGAACAAAATATGGGTCTTCTGTTGGAGATTTTTCTACCATTTTAAGAGTTCTTGCACTTTTATAAACCAAGGCATTTGAACTAATCATCTCTGAAATTGTAAGGTCAGCTCCAAATTTTTTAACAACACTTCTAAAAGGTAAATCTGTATATCCAGCAAGTGGTGCAAGCACAACTAGTGGCTTGCTAAAATCTAATTTTTTTTTCATTATTTATATGATAGATTTTCTAAATTATAGTGTTTTCCAGCATCTTTTAAATCAACTAAGGCTTTAAATGCAACATAATCATTTTCATTTGTATTAGCTAATACTTCTCTTAGTTTATCAATCATTTCAAATTCACTTAAAATATATAAATAAGCTGTTGTCGCTTCTTCGTTTTGATTTGAAAGTTTTTCAAACAAATCGATTATCTTATCTGGATTTAAACTTAATTTATAGTTTTTTGCCATTTCTACATAATCATTTTTCGTTAGTTTAACATTTTTAAGAACTTCTAAAATTTCACTATTTTCAAGACCAAACTCACTATTCTCTCTATCTTTTTCAAATAATTTACAAGTTAATTCTTTATCAAAATTTATATTTTTATAAACCTTTTTCACAGTTGTCATACTTTTTTCAGATAAAACTTTTAAAAATGCAATTTTTACAATATTTGCATCATAATTTTCAGATTTTTTTACAACATCCAACGCAAAATCAACTTGTTCATTTATCTTATTTATCAAATTTTGTTTAGCTAAATTTGAATTTTCCTGAGTTTTTATATTTTTTTCACTTACATATTTCCCACTATTTATATTCTGAACAGAACTTACAAGTTTATTTAACTCTTCATTTGATGAACTAAAAATCTCTTTTGAAGCATTAATATCTAGCTGATTTAAAACATTTGACAACTCTTTAAATCTTTTCGTTCTAAAATTAGTTTTTTGTTCTTTTTCTAAAAGTTTTGATTCAATCAAAGAAAAAACTGTGTCCATATCAGAATCTAAAGCTCTCAATTTAAAATATTTAACAAGCCCATAGAAAATAATATGTAAATATGTAACTACAGATAATAAAGCTAAAGGTAAAACTACCCAAACAGCTACAGGAAGAGTTAAAGAGTAATCAAACATAGAAAAAGTGTACTCTCCAAACTCTAAACTATGTGTAAATCCAAACACCAAAATTATTAGAAGTATTGATGCAATAATATAATTTTTAAGACCCATTCTCTTTCCTTACTAAAAAGTTCTTTTTACAGTGATTTATTATACAAAAATGTTTATAAATTATTTATGATATGGATGATTATTTATAATACTTAAAGACCTAAAAATCTGTTCACTAAGTACTAAAGTAGCAACTTTATGCGCAAAAGTTAAATTGCTTAAAGAAATTACATTATCACATTTACCTAAAAATTCTCTCTGGAACCCATAAGCCCCACCAATAAAAAAGTTTATCTCATTTTTATCTTCTAAAAGTTTAGAAAAGGAAAAACTATCTAAACTTTTTCCCAACACATCAAGAGCTATATTGTAACCTTTTAAAAATGGCAGATATGTTTTTGTATAAATCTCTTTCGATTCATTCTCACCAATTGTTTGAGCTTTTGATATATCTTTATTAAAAATATAAAAAACCTCAACTTTTGCATATTTACTAGACATTTTAATAAACTCTTTAATAAGTTTATCAAAATCATCAGCACTTGGCTTTACTATTGAATATATATTAATTTTCATTTAAAATAGCACTTCCAACTGTATTAAAATGAACATTATCTATGATATCATCAAATCTTACTCCACCAATAGCACAAACAGGATATTTAGAAATTTTTGCAAGATAACTTAATTTATCTTCTAAAATATTTGATATATCCTTAGTATTTGTAAGTCTATATGCTCCTAAACCTATCATGTCAAGTTCTAAACTATTTGCTTCAAGAATCTCTAATTCATTGTGAGTTGAAAGCCCAAGAAGTTTATCTTTAATCCTTTTTCTTAAAAGTTTTGTTGCAATTTTTTTATCGCTATGAATTTTTGAAAAATCTTCTTGACCTAAATGTAATCCATCTGCATAATCAATCAAATCAATTTTATCGTTAATGATAATAGGAATATTTAGATTTTTTTTTAGAAAAATTAAGTTTTGCTTTTGAGCTTCTAAATCTGATATTTTATCTCTATATTGCAAAAGTTTTACATCATATTTTTTTAATATTTCTAAAAATTGTGGTAAAGATATACTTCTTTTTAGCAGGGTTTCATAATCACATAAAACATATAAATAGTTAAAAGCTTCAAGGTTAAACCCCAAAGCTTTTTCTAAATTTGAAGGCATTTAAGAAATTTTCTCTTTATTTTTGAATATAGTTAACAAATCAGAAAGAGTTTTTTTCATCTCTCTTCTGTTTACAACCATATCAATTGAACCTTTTTCTAATAAAAATTCAGCTCTTTGGAATCCTTCAGGTAAATCAGCTCCAATTGTTTGTTTAATTACTCTTTGCCCTGCAAATCCTATTAAGGCACCTGGTTCTGCCATAATAATATCACCTAAAAATGCAAAAGATGCAGAAACTCCACCCATCGTTGGATCAGTTAGTATAGAAATATATGGTAATTTATAACCATCTAGTTTTTTTAGTGCAGCACTTGTTTTTGCCATTTGCATTAAAGAAAAAGTTGATTCTTGCATTCTTGCTCCACCTGAAGCAGATACAATAATAACAGCTTGATTTTTCTGTATTGCTCTATTTACAGCTCTTACAATTTTTTCGCCCTCAACACTACCTAAACTTCCACCCATAAAAGCAAAATCAAAAACAACTAATTGAACAGGAATAGAATTAATAGTACACTCTCCACTAATAACACTAGAAACTCTTCCTGTTTTTTCAAATCCCTCTTCAACTCTTTTTTTATATGAAAGTTTATCAACAAACTTTAAAGGGTCATTAGGCTTTAAATTTCCATCAAATTCAACAAAACTTCCCTCATCGCTAAGAATTTCTATTCTTCTTTTTGCTCCAACTCTCATATGAAAACTACATTTAGGACATACATTGTCTTGATTTTCAACCTCTTTGAAAAACATCAAAGCACTACAACTAGGACATTTTATCCAGTGACTTGGTGCATCACTTTTTGTTGCTTGTTCTTTACTTTTGTTATCAAATGAAATTTTGCTAAATAGGTTTCTTAAATCCATATTATTCTCCTTTATAATTTAGATATTTTTAAATTTATCTAATTCGTCCAACTTTTCCCAAGGATAATCAGCTTGTCCAACTTGACCCCTTGCTGCTACATCTGCATATAAAAATGTAGTTGTACTTGGTTTATCCAAATTAAACTTATCTGTAATCCATTTTGGAGTTAATGGAAAATTATCCATTACAAATGAAGATAATACATCATCATTATGTTTTGTATATGTTCCCATTGTATCAACAGCAACAGATGTTGGTCTTGCAACTCCAATTGCATAAGATATTTGAACTATCGCTTTTTTAGCTAAGCCTGAAGCAACGATATGTTTTGCAATCCATCTTGCTGCATAAAGTCCACTTCTATCAACTTTTGTATAATCTTTACTACTTTGAGCTCCACCACCAATTGGTGCATATCCTCCAAAGCTATCAACGATTAATTTTCTTCCTGTTAGACCACTATCATGTAAAGAAGAGTGATTTACATATCTTCCTGTTGGGTTGATATGAATAATTGTACTATTTTTATCATACAATTTACTAGGAAGTCCTGCATTATCTATTAACTCTTGAATAATAGCTCTTACTTCTTCAATTTTTAATCCTTCAACAGAAGGAGCTGAAACTACAATTGTATGAATTTTTCTTGGAAGACAATTTTCAAAATTCTCTTTTGTTTCATAATCAATAGTAACTTGAGTTTTAATATCAACTCCAAATTTATCTCTATTTTTCAATGCATATTGATAAACTGTATCACAAAGTCTTCTTGCATATACTATAGCTGCAGGCATAAATTCAGCTGCTTCATTTGAAGCAAATCCAAACATAATTCCTTGATCTCCAGCTCCAATTTCTCCTGTTGTTTGATCAACACCTTGAGAAATGTCAGGGCTTTGTTGATTTAATAAAACTTGAACTTGTACATCATCTGGATGAAGTGCTTGTTCTTTTGTGAATGCACTTTTTCCATCATAACCAATTTTCGCCAATGCATTTTTAACTAAATCTTCATAATCATGAAAACTTAATTTTGCATTTGATTTTACTTCACCACCAATTATAACATGCTTACCAGCTACGAAAACTTCGCTAGCAACTCTACTATTACTGTCTTCAATTATTAATCTATCAACTATGCTATCAGCAATAATATCAGCACATTTATCAGGGTGACCGGGGCTTACAACTTCACTTGTAAACAGATATTGAGTTTTTTTCATTTTGTTTTCCATCCTTTGTTTTCCACAAGCCTTTGCTTGAGTTGTTTTCCATTCTTTGTTTTCCATTTTTCTTTTTTAAAAATATAAGAAATTAAAATAAGATATAAAGAAATCAATTTTCCCAAAAAGGGAAAAAAGTATTTAATTTTAACTAAATTTTACTTTAGTTTTATAAGATTATTCAACTGTTACAGATTTTGCAAGATTACGTGGCATATCTACATCATTTTTTAGTCTGATTGATATTTCCATAGATAGTAGTTGAAGAGCTATTAACATTTCAAAGAATTCTAGCATATAATGGTCTGTATCATTTATTTTTATAAAATCATCTGCTAGTTCAAAATCTTGAGAGGATATTGCACAAATTGTACTATCTCTTGCGCTTAATTCTTCTACATTTGATTTTATTTTATCAAACAGCATATTTTTTGGCATTAGAGCTATTGTAAAAAGTTCTGGATCAGCCAGGGCTATTGGTCCATGTTTCATTTCACCTGCTGGGTAACCTTCTGCATGTAGGTATGAAATCTCTTTTAATTTTAATGCGCCTTCAAGTGCCAATGGATAAAACACATCTCTTCCTATAAAAAAGAATCCATGACCATGAAGGTATCTTTTAGATAATCTTTTTGTTTTTTCATGGATATTTTCATAAACTTTTAAAGCAAGTGGTACTTCTCTTAGGGTATTTATCTCTTCTTGAAGTTTTGAAGATGCTATTGTATTTTTTACTTTTGCAAAGTATAGGCTTAGCATCCAAAGAACAACTGTTTGAGTAGAAAATGCTTTAGTTGAAGCTACACCTTTTTCAATTCCAGCACGTGTAAGAATTGTATGATCAGCAACTCTTGTCATTGAAGAGTTATCAACATTACAAATTACCAAAGTTTTTAATCCTGCATTTTTTGCCATTTTTAGTGCTTCTAGGGTATCTGCTGTTTCTCCACTTTGAGATATTACAATAAATAAAGTATCTGTAGTTAAAAGTGGTTCTTTATATCTAAATTCACTAGCTACTTCAATACTAGATTTTATTTTAGATAATCTTTCAAACAAGTATGTAGAAGTAAGTCCTGCATGATAAGAAGTTCCACATGCACAAATTTTTATTTCATTAATTCCATCAAGAATAAAAGGATTTATTTCATCAAAGTTTATTTCACTATCTTTTACTCTTCCTAGCATACAATCACTAACAACAACACTTTGTTCATAGATCTCTTTTTCCATAAAAAATCTATAACCTTCTTTTTGAGCATATTGTTTTGAAGTTGGAAGTTTAGACCAAGTTATATCATCACAGAAGAATTCAATATTTTCTTTACTTGCAATTCCACCAACTCTATCATCAAGGTAAACAACATCACTTGCAAGTCCTATTAGTGCTGAATCTGAAGATGCAAAAAGAACTTCATCAGGTTCAATTCCCTTTCCTACAATCATAGGACTTCCAAGTTTATAGAAAAATATTTTTTCAGGTTCATCTTTAGTGATTAGTAGTATTGCAAAAGCACCTTCAAGTCTTTTAATAGTTTCTTTAAAAGATTTCTTTGCATCTTTTAATTTATTATTATAGTGCTCAAACAGATGTACAATAACTTCAGTATCAGTTTGAGAAACAAAGTTATGTCCTAAAGAGATTAATTCATCTTTTAACTCTTTATAGTTTTCAATTATTCCATTATGAACTACATAAGAGTATTCACCTAAGTGTGGGTGAGCGTTAACTTCAGTTGGTTTACCATGAGTTGCCCATCTAGTATGTCCAATTCCAAGGTTATAGTTCTCTTTTTTAGATTTATTTACTTTATCTTCAAGGTTTACAAGTTTACCAACTGCTTTAAAAACATCTATATTATTTTTTTCATTTAATACAGCAATTCCAGCACTATCATAACCTCTGTATTCTAACTCTTTTAATCCATCTAATAAAATCTTACAAGTATCATATTTACCTATATAACCAACTATTCCACACATAAAAAATTCCTTGCTTTTTAAAAAGTATTTTATTCTAACAAAAAATGACTAAATATTTAGTTTAGATAAAAGCTCATCATGAATTTTACCGTTTGTTACAACAATATATTTATCATTAAACATGTCAAACTTTGCTCCATTAATATTTGTTATTTTGCCACCCGCTTCAGCTAATATTATCAAACCAGCAGCAACATCCCAAGGTTTTAAATTCATCTCATAATAGGCTTCAAAAACACCTTTTGAAACCATACATAAATCAATAGATGCTGAACCTAATCTTCTTAAATCTTGACAATGTGGCAATAATTTTTCAATTTTTCTAACAACATCTATTAAATCTTCTTTGTTTTCACCACTACTGTATGGAAAACCTGTAGCTATTAATGCTTTTTGAAGATTATTTTCAGAACTAACACACAACTTACAACCATTTAAATAAGCACCTTTTCCAGTTTTTGCAACATAAAGTTCATCTAGTATTGGATTATAAACTATACCAATATATGGTTTTTTGTCTTTATAAACTCCCACAGAAATTGAAGTATGAGGTACTCCATTAACAAAATTTGTTGTTCCATCAATAGGATCTATGATAATTGAATTATTAAACTCTATTTTACTATTATCAGACTCTTCAGCGATAATATTAAATTCAGGAAAATATTTTGAAAACTCTTTTTTCAAATAATTTTCAACAGCAACATCATACTTTGTAACTAAATCTTTTTTACCTTTAAAAGTAAGCTCTTTTTCAGAGGAAAAACCTCTTTTTAAAATTTTTCCTGCTTTTTTTATAATTTTTATTAATTTTTTTTTCACACCAAATTCCTAAATTTTTTGCTAATTGTATCGAATAATGATTTTTTTTTGATTATAAAAATAAAAAAAGCACCTCATAAATATGAGATGCTTTGCAAAATTAAGTAAAATAAATTCATTCCCTAGTTAACTTCAAGTAATAGATAATTACCCTTGTGATAGAGAATTATACAAAGTTGATGTAAGATGAATGTAAGATTTTTATATATTTTCTAATTTAAATGTATATTTGAAAATATTTTGATTATTTATATATGAAACTTCATATTTTATATCATACTTCATACAGATATTACCAACCATAAAAAGTCCCAACCCCAAACCTCTTTTAGCTTCATCTTCTCTATAATATTTATTAAAAATTTTATCTTTATTTTTTATCTCATTTCCATAACTTCTAAACTCTAAAATAGCAAAACTATTGACTTTTTTTAGAATAATTTCTATATTTTTATCTTTGAAGGCATATTTTATTGCATTTGAGATATTATTATCTATAATTCTTTCTAATTCCATATCATTTATACTTACAAAAATACCTTCTTCAAGTTTTGATTCAATTTTTTTAAAATTAACTTTACTGATTGTAGCAAAAAATTTAATTCTATCCTTTATTGCTTCACTTAGCTCTATATTTTTTGGTTTATATGAGATAGAACTAGAAGTTACTAAATATGCTAAATCTTCATAAGAGTTTGAAAGCATACTAATTGAAGCATCTATTTGTTCAATAAAAGTATCCATAGCTTTATCTTTTTGGAATTTTTTTATCATTTCACCATTCATCATAATATTTGTAAGTGGGGTTCTTATTTGATGAACTGTATCTGCTATAAATCTCATATTTTCGTCCAAAAGATTACTGTTTAATTCTAATTCATTTTTAAAATTATCATATAAAATATTATATTTTTTAGCAATTTTTGATAACTCATTATTATAAAGCAAAAGTTCTTCATCAACTTTTTTTGAATCTTTTATACTTTTTAAAATGCTCTCAATTGGTATTGTAAATCTATTTTGAATAAATATAAAAATCAACAATAATAGGAAAAAAATTACTATAAGCGAACCTATAAAAAGATTTTCCATCTCATTCATAAACTCAATTTTTTCACTCAAATCTATTTTTAATTCAATTACAACATTTTCAAATCCCAAGACTTCAAACATATTTTTATCAAATATAGGAGTAGTTATTGTCAAAATATTTTCATTTAACTCTTCGGTTTGAACAAAATTTATTGCTGAGTTCATGATATCATTTTGTGAAATATATTTCCTTTCTACTACATTTAAAGATTTATAAAATTGCTCTTTACTCTCACTTTCCAAACGCTTCAATAAGTCATAATATGAAAAACCATCTTTATTTTTAAAGACTCTGTAAATTTTTACACTACTATTTGATTGCAAATTTTGAATAAGTGATGACATTGAAGTATTACTTATTTCAGTATTTGTAAAAGATAATTCCAAAAAATCATTTTCAGAAATTGAAGAATAGGAGTATAACCTGTACTCTAAACTAACGGGGTCACTATTTATAAATTTTGAAAAATGTATATTTCCGTCTAAACTTTTGTCTAAAAGATTTTTTGCATTACTTATATTTTTTAAATCTAAGTTTAAATCTTTATTGTATGTAGTTTTATAAATTTTATAAAAGTTATCAATCAAATATATTTCAAAATCAAAACCTTTTAAATCATATTTTGTCTTTAATACACTTTTTAATGCTGATAAATTTAAATTTTTATCTTTTTTTAACAAATCTAAAGCATTTTTTGAAATATTAAAAAATAACTCTTTTTTACCCTCAAAATCGCTATTTCTATTTTGAATTGAGTTTAAAATTGCTTTTTTATGAAGCCTTACTTCACTATTTATAAAATTTTTTCTATCTTTTTCGTATTGATTTTTATAAGAAATATAGTTTAAGCCTAAAACTAAAACTAAAATAGCCGACAAAAAAAACAAAAAAAGATATAGTTGATACCTTAATTTCATTTTTTAGCTCTTTTTTGTCTCAAACCTATACCCAACTCCAATTTCAGAGAAGATGAATTTTTCATCATTATCAAAATATTTTCGTAAATCATTTACAAGTTGCCTTAATGGATAAGTCTCT
Organism: uncultured Aliarcobacter sp.; assembly: GCA_964384195.1. GTDB lineage: Bacteria > Campylobacterota > Campylobacteria > Campylobacterales > Arcobacteraceae > Aliarcobacter. The sequence continues at coordinate 12,098 of CAYLKG010000056.1, forward strand.
TTTATCTCATTTTCCCAAATATAATTTTCCAAAGTTTGAGTTGGAACTGTTTTATTTATATTTTGAAGAAGAATTGTCAAAAGCCTTTTCTCTTTTTTTCTAAGCCTTTTTATTTCACCATTTATTACAAGCTCTTCTAAACTAGTATCATAAGATATATTATCTGAGATATTAATAATTTCATTTTTATAATTACCTACACAAATCTTATCAATTTTAATCTCTAATTCTTCTAGATAAAAGGGTTTTTTAATATATTCATCGCAACCATTTTTATAGGCTGTTTTCAAGTTTTCAAGCTCTAGTGAAGCTGTAATTATAATAACTGGTGTAATTAAATCTTTTTGTCTAATATATTTTAAAACTTCTAAACCAGATACTTTGGGAATATTTATATCAATAATGTATAAATCATAAAAATTCTTATCGATGTATTCTAGTGCTTCTTCCCCATCTTCAACAGATGTTGTCTGGCAACCTTTATATCTCAAAAAGTTTGTAATTGTGGTATTTAGTTGTATATCATCTTCTATAATTAAAATTTTCATAAGCTAGTATACTAAAAAAATGTAAGATAAATGTAAGTTTTCTTATTTTTTATAAAAATATTTTTTTTCAAACTTTATAAATTTAAAGTCAAAACTGCTACTATCTATATATGAAAAACTTTATAAAAATTAAGAATTATGATGTTAAATTTGGAGATTGCAAAAATTGTGAAGCACATTGTTGCAAAGGTTTGTTTGGTACTATTTTTTCACAAATTATAAAAGAAGAGTTTGAAGAAGTTTATAAGAATTTCCCTATTTTATTTATTTTTGGCTCATTAGGTTTTATAAAGCCAGTAATTTTACTATCAAATGGTTTTGATAGTTGTCCTTATTTAATAATTAATATCTGTTCAATATATGAAAATCGCCCAAATGTTTGTAAAACTTATCCACAAAGCCCAAATATAGATAATGAAATTTATATTGATACCTCTTGTCCTGAAATTTATAAAGGTAAAAATAACTTAGATTTACAAAATCAAATATTTAAAAATTACTCTGAAAAATATATAAACACTCATCTTGAATTTGGAAATTTAAAATTCGATGATTTTAAAAAAGTTTTAAGTATTAAAGGGCAAGATTTTTATGAATATATTGGAGTTTATGAATCTATATATTTAAATCTTCATAAACTCCTGACTTCCGCGTTATCTCGTAAAATAAATATTTTCAAATCTAGGATCCC
>CAYLKG010000057.1:0-13304 GCA_964384195.1 uncultured Aliarcobacter sp.
CTTAAGAGAATAAGATTTTAGAAAAAGTTGTCTTGACATTTTGGGGTATTATATCATATCAAAATATAGATATTACAGTTATAAAAGAGTTGCTAGGACATAGTTCAATTCAAACAACTGCAATATATACAAACCCTTCAAGAAAAAGGGTTAAGAGTGCTATTATGGAAGTGTTTTAGTTAATACTAAAAAGATGAATTGTCATTTATGAAGTTTTATGAATTATTTTAACAGAATGAGGCAGAACTTAAAATATGATCTATATTAAAATAATTGATTAGCTTTTAATTCTCTAATAAAACTAATAAGAGCTATTATCATTAAATGAGCATCTAATTGTAATTTTGATATGTGATTTTCTTCATGAACACCTCTATTTCCAATAGTTCTAATTGTTTGAACATAATTTGTAATAGTTTTATTAAAAACCTTTTTTTCATAAGATAGATATCTAATTTTATCATTGAATGATATTGTTTCTATATTATCTTCATATTGAGCATATATTTTTGAAGTAATAATATCTGCTAATTTTCTTATTTTGAATATTGCATAATCAGGATCAATATTAATAGAATTTTCTAATATTTTTAAATCCAAAATTGGTTCCACATAATTTGAATATAAAGCTAATTCTTTGATTGTATCAATTTTATAATCATTTTGAATAATCTCAATTTCTTGTCTTATCTCTTTAATAATCTCTTCTGATTGAAGAATAACTTCAAATATTTTTTCATATCTTGTTGCATTACCAACATCATTATCTCTTGAAGATATTAATTTTGTATCAAAATTTTCATTAAAATAGTTATAGAAAAGATTTATTCTATTATTTGATCTATCATTTCTATTAGGTCCAATGCAAATAAAAATAGAATCATTATTTAATAAGCTTGAGACTTTATTGAAAAAATTCAAATCTAAAGAAAAACTCTCTATATCTAAAACATTTGAAAAAATATGTAGAACTTTATTTTTACTGCAAATCTTAAAATCATCACTATCCAAACAATCTAAATCACTATTAATGGCATTTACTTTATACTCATTTTGCTTTAGAATATCAATATGTAATAATCCCCTGCTTAATGACAAAGATGATGGTTCAATTAGTGTAATATTTTCAATGTTTAATTTAATATTTTTTTCATTTGCATAATTTAAAAGCAGCATTGTCGCTGTTGCTTGTCCACAACCCCAATCAACAATATCAAATTTTTCTGTTTTAATTTTATCTATGATTTCATCATAAGCGCTATATAGTTTTGCTTTATGTTTCCCACCAAAAGAGACTAAATATTTATAAAGTAATTTTTCATCATCAATTATTTTTTCACCTCTTTGCAATCTTTCATAAAGTTCAATAGGGTCACCAATAGACTTGATGTAAGAGTATGAAATATTTCTAATTTCATCAAATGTTGGATTTTTTAAATTATATAAAGCTGCAGAATATTGGCTATTTTCCTTTGATACTGATAAATTATCTAAAGTGCAAACAGATTTTTTTAAATTTATTGAAGCAAAGATTTCATCTATTAAATGTAAAGATTTTTCAAGAGTTAATCCATTTATATTTTCAAAGAACTTATATAATTCAACATCTTGTAAAAATTCAAATTGGTTTTTCTTTTCAATAGTTAGTTTTACAATAGTTTCAAACAATGAATTGTTTTGTACTCTTTGAAACTGTAATAGAGCTGATTTAAAGAAATATAGGAAAGATTTAATTGATTTGATATTATATTCATCTATTTTTGCTGATTTATCTAATAATTCTAATATTTCATCAATTCTATTAAAGTAATCTTTTGAAATGTCATTTATTTTTAAATATTTTTTTGCAGCATCTAATCTAATTTTTGTTGAAGTATCATCCAAGTAATCACTGATTATTGTTATTGAACCTATCAGTGAAGTTTGTATGAGCTTTTCAGATAAAAGAATCAAAAAAGCATTTATGATTTTACTATTTTTCGATTGTATTAGTTTATTGTCTAATAAATCATACAACAAATCTTCAATATCAAATTTAATATTTTGAATATCTTCATTTGAAACATTTTGAAAAAAATCTTCAAGTTCTATAAAACATGATTCAAGATATGAACTAAAATCATTTTGATTTTTAATTAAAGTAATATTTTTTGAGAATTTTTCAAAATTAAACATTTTTTACACCAGGAATCTTTGTAATTTTAAAAAATAACTTATCAAAGAAAGTCTCTATTTCTTCATATTTGTAATTTTGCTTGAATTTTTCTTCATTTTTAAAGCTAACATCATTTTCAACATTTTGAGGATATTCTAAATACTCAAAATCTCTACCTATTTCTTTGTAAAAAGACCTTAGATATAGGGTTTCTAAAACTATATAATCAAATTTAGTATCAAGTTTAAATTTTAGATTAAATATATTTCCAAATATATTTTTATATACTTTATCATTTAATTCAATATTTTCATTTGCTCTTAATATCTTATAACCAAAATAAGTACCTAAAATCACAAGAGCTTCCTCAGCAATATTTTTTGGAATTAGATTTTTTATCTCAATTTTAAAATTATCTTTTTTATTTGAATCCTTTTGTCTAAAATAATAGACTAAGCTTATAAAATAGTAAAGATTTGGTTCTTTTTCTAATAGCAAAGGAAGAGTTTTTAAAATATTATTTGGTTCTAACACTCTTGAAAAAATCTCTTTTATTTCTAAATCTTGAATTTCATTACATATATCTTCAATAAATTCTCTATCTATTTGTTTATCCGAATATAATAAATTTATAAATTTTAAAACAGCTGATGATTTTGATGAATCTAATTTATCGTCTAAACACTCTTTAAAAATTAATAAAAAATTATCTGAATAATTTGAAATTATTCCTGTGTCATTAGTATAATAGACATTTGTATTTTTAATAAAAGAATACATTCCTAATCTTTTGTCAAAAAGTCTAATTTGTGTTGAGTAATCATTTTTTTTAGCATCAAGTTTTAAATCTACGTAACTTTTTTTATTAAAAGAAATTTCTTTGTTATTTTTAAAAACATCAAATAATCTATCAGGTAAAAATCCTTTTTCACTTGTAGCTATATTTACAATTATATGATTTTTAATCTCTTCATCTTGTACATAAATCTTTTTTATTCTTGTAAGTGGTAGTGGAAAGTCCATATAATAGATATCATCTACTTTTTCTAATTTTTCTTTTTCAGTATTTGTTAAAATCAACTCTATAAGTATTTGATGTTCATCCAACTCATCAAAATATCCGTCACTTAAAACTAAAAAATTTGGATTTTTTGATTGAATATCTTTTTCAATTTCATCTCCTAGATATTTATCTGAAGCTATTAATGCGCCTTGAATATAATCTTGAAGTTTTATTCTGTGTATTTGTAATAAAAATTTCATTTTTCTACTTTCTGTTATCTATTAATTCATAAGTATTTTTATCAAAATTACTCATAATTTTTGGAATTTCATTTATACATAAAATATGAGCTTGATTTTTTGCTCTTGTAACTCCCACATAATACTCTTCTAAAACATTTCGCGCTCCATCAGAAAAATATGGAATAATTACAATATCAAACTCTATACCCTTTGAAGATTGAAAAGTGGTGATAATAATATTTCTAAGTTCACTAGGAACTACTTTTTGGATACTATGATATGTACTTAATTCATAATCTTTTGATAATACACTTGCAAATTGATCTACATGAATTATTCTTTCAAATAAAATTCCTATATTATCAGTTGGATTTTCATCTATAATATCTTTCACAGTTTCATACATACCATTTAGATTTTTTTCAATATAAACAAGCGGTTTATCAGCTCCTGAATTCTTTCTTTTTAATCTCTCTAAAAGATTTTCATCATTTGCTCTTGCATTATTTGGTACAAATTGAATAGCAAATCTATATAGTTCATAAGCACTTCTGAATATTTCATCAAGTTCAAATTTTTGTAAAGTTGGAAAAATGTCTAAAATTTCTTCTTCAGTTGAGGCTTCTTCTCTATTATTTATTTGTTGCGCATTATCAGCACTTATTGAAAGATTAGGTGTTAGTTCTTTTAAAATTTTATATGTATTTATAGATAAATCTTGTCCTTCATCCACAAGAATTTCATCATAAGTTTTATTTTTTGACTTAATCATATTTACAGTGCTTTCTAAATTTTCATGATTTGTTAATTCATTTAAATATTTTTTATTTCCATTATTTTGTAAATTCCACATCCAATTATGTATATTATCAACAGGCATTGTTATATCATTATTAAGTTTTTCTTCAATAGTTTTCTTAAGAAGTTTTCCATAAGTAAAGATAATAGATTTTTTATTACTTGCACTACTATTTTGTAATCTTTTAATAGAAACAACTGTTTTTCCAGTACCTGGAACTCCGCTTAAAAATATTGCTTCTCTTGAATCCACAGCTCTTTGTTGAACTCTTGTTAAGTTGGTTGGTAGCCAAAATTGAAATTTTGCCATGCTTAAATTTCTCCTATTTATAAACTTTTTTTATATTTTGTTGTTTAATGTATAAAAATTACCAAAGTTATTTTTTAGTATGTATTATAAAATCTTATAAAAAACTTATTTCATTTATTTTTAGATAATTCTAAACAAAACTTTTCATCATCATTAAAAAACTTTATAACTACATTTTAAGATATTTAATTATCTAAAAACTATATACTTTAATTTATTTTTTCTCATTCTTTAATACATCGTATTGGAAATCCTGTCGCTCTTCCAGTAACACCTTTTATAAAATTTTGATCATTAAATCCAAAATACATTGAGTTATCTTCATAAACATCACTCGTCCATACACAAGAAAACTTTTTGTCATGTATTACCTTGCCACAATCTGAAGTTCTAATACCAGAAGAAGGTAAATGTAAAAAATTATTAAAAACATCAGTATTATTGTTAACATTACCAGTCAAATAAGTTTCTTCTGCAATTTCTTCAATAGTTGGCAATCTATACCCTTCAGGACAAGGATTATTTATACCATTAATACCTTGCCATAAATTATCATTTCTAGTAATGGTCCAATCAAACCTATTATGCTCGCTAGATGCTATAAAGTTATTATTTTTTGGCAAGAAATTATTAGATAATTCATTTGTTGAATGACTATCAATAAATTGGTGCCCATCAGCATCTCTACCCCATTGAAAATAATCTCCGTATGCATCTTCATCATCATAGGAAGTAGCAACATTTTTTGCACCTAAATTTCTATCTAACCAAATTTTACCAGTAAAGGGTGAAACTATTTCTCTATATTCATTGCCATATTTATCATGGATAATTTTTGGCTCCTCTTTCTCCGTAAAAAATTTAAGTACCTGTTCATCTGTAAAATATAGTCCATTATCATAAGGGCTTTCTACTTGATTAAGTTCTACAACTGTTGTTATTTGACTTATCATTAAATTATCTAATTTTGGATTGTATTGAAGTAAATATTCAATAGCTTGTTGAGCTGCTTCTATCTGAAATTCTCTTGAAAATCCTGTTGTTTGTTGAATAGCTTTAAAGAATTTTGATACATGATTATAATTTTCCCTATCCCAATACCCTTGTAAATAAAGTCCTGCTGCAGCTGTTCGCCTAGCATAAGCATATGCCATTAATCTTAATATATTATATTGCTGATCATTTTCTGCATATTCTTTTGCATATTCCCCTAAATCATTCATAATATTAGCAAATAAACCCCAATCGTGATCCTCTCTTAATTTTACAACAGAAATAAGTGTTTCCTTGCTACTAAATGAAGAATATTTTCCAAGCTTCCATATTTTCATGATATGGTCAACAGTTTTAATTCTTAATTCTGCCATTAATTCTTGATTTGGGTATAACATCATACAAAGATTTAATATTTCCTGTTGAGGACCATCGGGACCATCAACTTCTTCAAAAGAATTATACATAGCACCTTTATAATCTTCTTCATCAAAACCACTACTTAATGCAAATTGTCTTGCATGATGATTTCCTTGACTTGCAGCTTCTAACTCTTCAAGTATAAATTGAATAGCAATATCTTCAGTTGGTATTTTTTGATTTAGATATTCTGCGATTAATTCAGCTGTTTTATCAATACCTAATTTTTTAATCGTATTAATCATTCTTTTACTCGTATAATAAACAGCTTTTAAAATTTTGCAATATCAAAATACCATGTTCCTTGGTTATTTGCAATTTCAAAACCGTAAATTTCCTTTATAATGTCTTTTAAAAAAACTTTTTCTCCACTAATATTTACTTTTACTTCATGAAAATATATTTTAGTCAGATCATCTTTTAAATTTTCCAAGTCATTTTTATCAGAACAGCCTATTTTCTCTAAAAATTGAACATTTTTGTCAAAAAAACCTTTCAAAATTAAATCTGGAATAACTGGAGATGAAATTTTATTTCCATGTTGTTGATCTCTAAAATCAATTTTACGAAGATTTTTGAGCAATACCATTGAAATTGGCAAATATTTTAAATCATTATTTTCAAAATTTATTTCTACTAATTTAGTCAAATTTCCAATGTTTTCAGGTAATTTTTCAATATTGTTATTAGGTACATATAGTTCCTCTAACGAAGATAGGTTACAAACTTCATTCGGTAAATATTTAAGATTATTGCCATCTAACCATAGTTTCTTTAAGTTTTTTAATTTTCCTATTTCTTTTGGTAGTTCAACTAAATTACAATTTGGTAAATTTAAAGTATGTAAATTAAATAGTCTTTTTTTATCTCTTGGAATTCCCTCATGATAGCCACCTGCAATTGTCATGTGCTCTTCAATTTTTAATTCAGGTAAATTACATTTATTTGCCCAAGTTATTAATGTATTTAAATAATCTTCATCTTCAGAAGATATAGGTTTTTCTTTTTTACTTGTTAAATTTGTTGGATCACTAAAAATTTCTTCAGGTGTTTTTCCAGTCAACTCACTTAATTTGTATATTAAATCATTAACTTGTTTTAAATAATTCATCTGATCTATTCCTACAGTACCAAATGATTGTGATTGCATTAAAGCACTTTGAACCTCTTTCTTCTGTAAAAGTACTTGCAACTCACTCATTGTTTTATCAATTTCATATTGACTATTTTCTTTTTTCTTTAAAAAATCAAAAAATCCCATTTTATTCTCCTAGTTTAAATTTATATTTGTCATAGATTACTTCACAACCATTATTTTTAAGACTTTGTAGCCAATTTATTTGCTCTTCTGTTAATTCTAAATATTTATTATTTTTAATATTTAGGTATTCTAATTGTTTTAATTTTACTATTCTCTTTGGTAAAGTTCTCAAGCTATTGATATTTAAATTTAAGTGTTTTAGACTCGTTAAATTTTCTATACCATCTGGCAATGTTTCGATTGCATTATTGTTTAGTTCCAATAGCTCTAATTTTTTCAAATTAGTAAATTCACTTGGAATATTTTTTAATCTATTCCATTTTAGTGAAATTTGTGTTAATTCCAATAATTCTGTTTTAATTTTTGGATATATTGTTCTTTCTTGAATAATATTATTTTCAAACCATTTTAATAAAATTGGAATCCATTCTATATTTTCTTTTTTTGACAAAAGCTTATTTGTAATATCAAGTAAATTTCTACTTTTATTCAATAATACTTTAGTATCTTTATTGATTGAAATTAATTGTTTATTTGACATTTTTTATAACCTTTTATTTTTATACTCTAACAAATTAAATACCCACATTTTGTCCAACAAAATTTTTATATAAAACCTACACATTAACTTCATACCTTATATTTCTACCAGCAGTACCATCTATTTGTTTTATGCAACCATATTCAATAAGTAAAGTTATATCCCTAACAGCTGTTGCTTTACTTACTTTTGTTAAAGATATATATTTTTTTGTATTAAGTCCACCCTCAAAGTTTTCATTACCTATATCAAGTATTTTATTTAAAACTTTTATTTGTCTTTCATTTAGAGCTTTATTTCTATGTTTATCCCAAAATTTTGTTTTTCGAATAAGATATTCAATATTTTTTAGCGATTGTTTCATAGCATTATTTAGAATATTTAAGTGCCATTCTATCCAAGGTGTTAAATCAAACTCTTTATTTAAAAAAAGATTTGTAGTTTTATCTAAAATATCATAATACCCATTTCTATCACTACTAATTGCAGTTGAAATCGAATAGAGTTTAAACTGGGTACTTGAAGTGTTTTTTGAGAGAATATAATCTGTAATTGCTCTAGCAATTCTTCCATTTCCATCATCATAAGGATGAATAATTACAAACCAAATATGAGCTATTGCTGCTTTTATATAGCTATTTTCAGAACTTTCATTACAATATTTTAAAAAGTTTTTAATATCTTTATTAATTTTCTCTACAGGTATTGCTTTATAGTGAACTTTTTCATGACCAATTGCACCCGATACTACTTCCATATCACTATGACTTCTAAATTTTGCTATATCAATTTTATTTAGTTTACTATATTGTGTATGTTCAAAAAGGCAGTTATGCCAACCATGTAATCTATCTATATTTAAATCACTTTTATTTAAATTTGAATCTATTAGTATTTCAACTAAATTATCAGTTGCAACTGTTGAGTATTTATCATTTCTTGCATCAAAATCTTTATCAAGTTTTTTTTTAAAAGATGAATGAACACTCTCTCTTTTTAATATTTCACCCTCTATCAAAGATGTATTAATAGCTTCATCAGTTAAAGTTTCAATCTCTATTTTAACTATATCATCGCTACTAAATAATTTTGAAATACCATCAAGTATTCCTCTATTGTATTCAATCTTAGTAAGTAAATCTGTTAGAACTAACTTGTTATATTTAAAATTTGGATAATCTTTATGCTGCCAAATCCACTTTATAATATTTTCTTTCATCTTTAACCTTTATAGAAAAACTTCATTTGTGAAACGAATAATTAGTGTAATAGTATCATAATATGAAACGATTATAAGTTTTAATCGTTTCATTAATTTTTTATTATAAAAATTCTCTCAAACTTCTCAAATCAACTAATCTTGCTATCTTTTGTAGATGTACTAAAATGGTATTTCATCATCATCTATATCAAATTCAGAAATATTTTGCTCAAGATTATTGATTTCGAAAATTCTTTCATATCTTTTAAATCTACCAATTTTATTATCTCTTATAGATATATCTTCTATATTATTAAATAATTGCATATCACCATGTATATCATTTACAAAACTCTCATTTTCATTTGACAAACATATAAAGTAAGCATTTTTTAATAAATAACAATCTAAATCAAATAAAATATTTATTGGCATTTTATCATTTATCAATATATTTAATGTAATATCATTTTTGATATTCTTTAAAGTTTCTAGCTGAGTATCATTTTGTATTGTTAATAGTTCTAAATCGTTTTGTTTTAAAGCCTTAATCTGAGACATAGCTCTACTAATAGCTGTTGTATTATCATCTACTAAAATGATTTGATTAACTATAATATCAAGTTGTTTTTCTTTTATATAATCAAGCACTAACATAGAACCTACTCCCTGATTACATCCCCAATCAACCAAAGTAATTGTTTGTTTATCAAGTTTTGATATGAACTGCTCTAGTGCATCATAAACAATAGCTTTATACATTTTCCCATTTTCAGTTAAAAATTTTTGTAGCTCATCTGCTTTTTTATCATCTAAAAGATTATTGCAATATCTTCTTATCTTTTCAAAGTTTATGTTTTCTATGGATTGAATGTATTTTGAATATTCAGTAATCTCTGGCTCTATAATAGTCGTTTTTTTAACTTCATTGTTGGTTTGTTTTATGTCATCAATATTAGAATTTTCTACAAAATCCAACGTAGAATCTATTACAATAGTATAATTATCGTCACTAAATACAGTAGCTTTTTTTCTTAATTCATCTATCCAATTTTTTTGTGATTGTGTTAGAGAAAGATTTAAATTCCCTCTAATATTTAATTTTTTAAGACCATTTAGCTTTATAATATCTTTTGGAAGATATTTTAAATTACAATCCCATAATACTAATGTGGTTAATTTTTTTAGATTTATTATCTCACTTGGAATATTTTCAAGTTTTAAATTTGTAAAATCAATAGTAGAAGTATTAATTAAATTCTCAATTTTTCTTGATAATTTTCCGCTTGATATATTATTTTCATCTGCCCAATCCCAAAGTCTTTGGATCCATTCTGGTATTTCATCATCACTTTTTTGTAAAATACTTTTAGATTCTTTTTCCAATTTATCTTTTTCACTTTGAAGTTCAGATTTTAACTCTTCAAAATACAGATCCACATCATCTATTTCTTGAATAATTTGATATGTTTCATCATGTTTTAAATCTTCAATTTCATTTTCAAGTTCTAATATATTTTTTTTGTATTGTTTAATTTTTTCTTTGAGTAACTCTTTATCATTGATATTATCACTTTCAATTTCAAAAGTTAAACCATTTTCAAGATTTGATAATATTTCTTGAACTTTTACAATATCTTTTTTACTGTAAGCATCATTTAAAGCCTGCATTATTTCATGAGCTTTTTCCTTGAACTTATCTATTACTATATCTGGATGACAAAGTTTACAAGCTTTTTTCCATAATTTTTTAAGTTCACTTTTTTGCTCATTTGTTATATCAAAAACATCTGATTGTTGTTGCTTTATATCTTCATAGTTTTGATGAAATTGTTCATATTGTTTTTTAACTTCTTCATATTCTCTAAATATCTCATCAACTTCTAACTCTTCTTTTATTTTTGATAGACTTTCTTCTTGTTCTTCAATTTCTTTTTCTAACTTTCCTAATTCTTCTTGAAGTTCTTTATAAGTAGCAAATATCTCATCATAATTTTCATTATCTTCATCTATATCTTCTAATACTTTTTTAAACTCTTCTATAGTTTGTTTTATCTCTTCAATATTTTCTTTTGTGGAATTAAATACTTCAATATCATCTTCATATATTTTCCTTTTTTCTTGTTGTTTTATAGTTTGTTTATAAAGTATCTCTTTTTTTAAATTTAATATATCTTTTAAAAGTTCTCCAAGATGAAGATTATAAAGAGTATTAAACTCTTCAATATCATTTAAATACTCTATTTTTTGCTCACTTAGTGTTTGAAGTTTGTTTTCTAGTGATTTTAGCTCTAGTTTTAAACTTTTCACTTCTGTATCTATGTACTCAACAACACTGCTATATCTTTTAAGATAATTTTCTATGTCAAATAAAGCAGATGAATATTCATGATTTTCTAGCTTTGAGATGATATTTTTTATTTCAATATTAGGTGATAATTTATTGAGCTTCATAACTTGAAGTTCAATAATATCTTCATCATCTATAGCTATGCTTGATTTTATAATTTCTAATCGTTTTAATATTTCATTCATAGATTTTCCTAAAATGGTATTTCATCATCATTTATATCAATTTCAAGCATTTCATGATATTTTTTTAATTTTTCTGTATTTTCTTCAATTTCTAAAAAATTACCTTTTTTTCTAAAATGCTTTATCTCTTCAGAAGTTAGCTTTCTTTGAGTTAATGGATCTTCACTTACTCTTAGATAATTTTCAATAGCTTCATCACTTCCAATGAAATAACCATTTTTATCTATTGATATTTTATGACTATTATCTATAGTATATATTTTTTCAAGCGTTTTAAAATCCCAGATTTTTATTGTATTATCACTACTTCCTGAAACTATATATTTTCCATCTGGGCTTATTGCTATTGAGTTTATAGGGCCTAGACTTGCTTCTAAAGAATTCAGCCACTTTGCTGTTTTAAAATCCCATATTTTTATTGTGTTATCACTACTTCCTGAAACTATATATTTTCCATCTGGGCTTATTGCTATTGAGAGTACTTCTTTTTGATGTCCTTTTAAAGTTTTTAGACACTCTGCTGTTTTTAAATCCCAGATTTTTATTGCACCATCATAACTTCCTGAAACTATATATTTTCCATCTGGGCTTATTGCTATTGAGTTTACAAAGTCTGTATGTCCTACTAAAGTATTCAGACACTCTGCTGTTTTTAAATCCCAGATTTTTATTGCACCATCATAACTTCCTGAAACTATATATTTTCCATCTGGGCTTATTGCTATTGATTTTACAGAGTCTGTATGTCCTCCTACTAAAGTATTCAGACACTCTGCTGTTTTAAAATCCCATATTTTTATTTCAAATGAATCATAACTCCCACTTCCTGAAACTATATATTTTCCATCTGGGCTTATGGCTATTGAGTTTACAGAATATTCATGTGCTTCTAAAGTATTCAAACACTTTGCTGTTTTAAAATCCCAGATTTTTATTGCACCAACATAACTTCCCGAAACTATATATTTTCCATCTGGACTTATTGCTATTGAATATACAGAATTTTTATGCCCTTCTAAAGTATTCAGACACTCTGCTGTTTTAAAATCCCAGATTTTTATTGCACCAACATAACTTCCCGAAACTATATATTTTCCATCTGGACTTATTGCTATTGAAGTTACCGAATCTGTATGATATTCTAAAGTATTTAGACACTCTGCTGTTTTAAAATCCCAAATTTTTATTGTATTATAACTACTTCCTGAAACTATATATTTTCCATCTGGGCTTATTGCTATTGAGTGTACATTTCTTGTATGTTCTTCTAAAGTATTTAGACACTCTGCTGTTTTAAAATCCCAAATTTTTATTGTGTTATCACTACTTCCTGAAACTATATATTTTCCATCTGGGCTTATTGCTATTGAGTTTACTTCTTTTTTATGTCCTTCTAAAGTATTCAGACACTTTGCTGTTTTAAAATTCCAGATTTTTATTGTTCTATCATCACTTCCTGAAACTATATATTTTCCATCTGGGCTTATTGCTATTGAGTTTACAGAATATTCATGTGCTTCTAAAGTATTCAAACACTTTGCTGTTTTAAAATCCCAGATTTTTATTGTTCTATCATCACTTCCTGAAACTATATATTTTCCATCTGGGCTTATTGCTATTGAGTTTACAGAATATTCATGTGCTTCTAAAGTATTCAAACACTTTGCTGTTTTAAAATCCCAGATTTTTATTGCACCAACATAACTTCCCGAAACTATATATTTTCCATCTGGACTTATTGCTATTGAATATACAGAATTTTTATGCCCTTCTAAAGTATTCAGACACTCTGCTGTTTTAAAATCCCAGATTTTTATTGTTCTATCATCACTTCCTGAAACTATA
>CAYLKG010000058.1:0-13137 GCA_964384195.1 uncultured Aliarcobacter sp.
ATAGCAGTTCTTAAAGCTGAATTCATTTCAGGATCAGGAACACCAGTTTTCGCTGCAACTTCAATAGCTCTTGCTAATTTTGGAAATACTCTTGACATATTTCCCCATCTTTTCATTTTTGCTGCTTTTCTATATTCAAAAGCTCTACCCATAAAATAACTCCAAATTGATTTTGTAAAAATTAGGTTCTGATTATAGCAATTTTAAAATAATTTTTTGTTAAATCAATTTTCTAGAAAAATCTATTAAAGTTACTTTGTATCAATTTTATATATAATGATGCTTTTATTTTAAAGGATTTTCATGAAAAAACTACTTTTTATAATGTTTTTCTCATTTACATTTGCATTTTGTGATTTTGTAGCAGAAGGTAATTTTCCTGATGATATAGAAAATGAATTTAAACCAACAAATAGTGTAGTTTTTGACCCACTTAGTGGATATAATAGAGTAATGACAACTTTTAATGATGGCTTTTACACACACGTTGCAACACCTGTTTCAAAAGGTTATGCTTATGTAGTGCCAGAAGTTGCAAGAACTGGAATTAATAATTTTTTTACAAACTTAATGTTTCCGATTAGATTTGTAAATAATCTATTACAATTTAAATTTGAAAATGCAAGTAAAGAGCTAGGAAGATTTGTAGTAAATACAATTTGGGGACTTGGTGGATTTATGGATCAAGCTACAAATACTTTAGATATGAAAATTTATGGAGAAGATTTTGGACAAACTTTGGGTTATTGGGGAATTGGTGATGGATTCCATATTGTTTTACCATTTTTAGGCCCTTCTAATTTAAGAGATACTGTGGGATTAGTAGCTGGTCTATCATTAGCACCAACGAGCCAATTAGCACACAATACAATACCGTATAAAATTCCACAAAACAATTTGCAAGAGTTTGGAATTGATGTTTTATATAAAACAAATGAATACTCTTTCCATCCTGATTTTTATGAAAAAATTAAAGCTGATGCTATTGATTTATATCCATATTTACGAGATGCCTATAATCAAAAAAGAGAAAAAGAGATAAAGGAATAATAATATGTTAAAAAATAGTTTATTAAAAATTTCAATACTTTTAAACATACTATTTTCAAATAGTCATGCACTCAAAAAAGACGAAATTGAAAAAGAGATGGCAAATAGAATTGATAATGTTTTATTAGTTTTAAAAAAGAAAGATTTATCAAAAGAAGAAAAAAAGAAAGAAGTTATAAATATTGTGGATGATACTTTTGACTTCGAACTTATGGCAAAAATTGCTTTGGGGAAAAATACTTGGGCAAGTATTAGTGAAGAGAAACAAAAAGAATTTTCAATCACTTTTGAAGATAAAATAAAAAAATCTTATAGTGATAAATTAGAGCTTTATAATGACCAAAAAGTAAAAATATTGTCTCTTGACCCGTATAACAACTCAAGACTTCAACTAAAAACTGAACTAGTTGGAAAAGAAGGAACTTATAGCATTAATTACAATTTTTATGAAAAAGATGGGGAATGGTTCATTTATGATGTTGATTTAATTGGAGTTAGTATTATTCAAACATATAGACAACAATTTGGTGGACTTTTAAAAGAGAAGTCTTTTGATGAGATGTTTGCACAGTTTAAAAATCAATAATTATGTATAAAAAAATTTATGATACTTTAATTTTTAAGTATCCAATTCTATTTTTATTAATCTCTTCGCTTTTAGTAATTTATTTATCTTACAATGCAAAAAACATGCAAATTGATGCAAGTGCGGAGACTTTACTTTTGGAAGATGATGAGGATTTGAGATTTTTTAGAGAAAGCTTTAAAAAGTATCAAAACTCAAATTTTCTAATAGTTACTTTCAGTCCTAAAAAAAACCTTCTCGAAGATGAAACTCTTAATGCTATAAAAAATATATCTAATGATTTTTCAAAAATAGAAAATATTGCAAAAGTTGACTCTATTTTAACTGTTCCTCTACTTCAATCTCCAATAAGACCAATATCTGATTTAGTTGCTGGAGTTGATAGTTTAAGTTCTAAAGAGTTTGATAAAACTTTAGTTCAAAATGAGTTTTTAAATTCACCTTTATACAAAAATGCTCTTGTTAGTTCTGATTTTAAAACTACAGCCATAATATTACATTTAAAAGATGACAAAGAGTATTTTAAGTTTATTGAAAAAAGAGACAAATTTTTAGAGAAACAAAAAGTTTCAAACTTAACAGAAGAAGAGCAACAAGAGCTTGAAAGAAATAGTTTAGAATTTAAAGAGTATAGAGAACTTTTAAGACAAAAAGAGACTAAAAATATAGAAGAAATTAGAGCTATTATAAAAAATTATGAAAGTGAAGCTAAAATATTTTTAGGTGGCGTTAATATGATTGCAAATGATGCAGTCCATTTTGTAAAAAATGACTTATTAATCTATGGGGCTAGTTTAGTTTTCATATTTATATTTATTTTATATTATATTTTCAAAAATTTCAGATGGGTTTTTATAGTTTTATTTATCTGTTTTATCTCTATTTCATCAACAGCTGGAATTTTAGGAATATTTAACTGGGAAGTTACTGTAATATCTTCAAATTTTGTTGCACTTCAACTGATTATTACTATGTCTGTTGTTGTACATTTAGTAGAGAGATATAAAGAGTTGTATTTCAAATACAGAAATGCAAGTCAATACAAACTTACAATAAATACAGTTTTATCAAAACTCATTCCATCTTTTTTTGCAATTATTACAACAGTAGTTGGTTTTTCTTCTTTAGTTTTATCAAATATTGAACCTGTAATAAACTTAGGTTTGATGATGAGTGTCGGAATTATGATATCTTTAGTTTTATCGTTTATATATTTTCCAATTTTTTTAATATTAATTGGGAAAAAAGAAGAAGTAGAAAAAAAAGATAAACTAATCTCTTTTATTCCAAAATTGCCAAATATAGTTTTAAATCATGGTCGGAAAATAGTTATTCTTGCAATATTAACTACAATTTTTTCTGTTGTTGGAAGTTCAAAAATATTTGTTGAAAACTCATTTATTAATTATTTTAAATCTAATACAGAAATTTATAAAGGTATGAAGGTAATTGATGAAAGTTTAGGTGGTACAACGCCACTTGATGTAATAATAAAATTCAAAGATATAAAGCCTGAAGGAAAAAATGAAGTAAGCTCTAGCTTTGATGAATTTGAAGATGAATTTACACTAAAAAATGATGACAAACAATACTGGTTTTCTCAAGACAAAATGGAATTAATTACAAAAATACATGACTATCTTGATAGTATTCCTGAAATTGGAAATGTTCAATCTTTAGCAACTTTACTTAAAATTGGAAAAACTTTAAATAATAATCAAGATTTAGATGGAATTACACTTGCACTAATTTATACTCAGCTGCCTGAGGATTACAAAAAATTGATTTTAAGTCCTTATGTAAATCTTGAAGCGAATGAAGCAAGAGTTAGTATGAGAATTATTGATTCAAATGACAACCTGAGAAGAAATGAGCTAATAAATAAAATCAACAAAGACATAAATGAAATTATTATAAACAAAGATATTACATTTAGACTTACAAATCTTATGATTTTGTATAATAATATGTTGCAATCTTTATTTGATTCTCAAGTTGCAACAGCAGGAGCTTCAATACTTGTATTAGCAATTATGTTTTTAATTTTATTTAGAAATATAAAAATGGTAATTATTGCTCTAATCACAAATTTAATTCCTATATCTTTAGTTTTTGGAATTATGGGATGGTTAGAAATTCCACTTGATATTATGACTATTACAATTGCGGCTATCGCTTTGGGAATCGCTGTTGATGATACCATTCATTTCATGCATAGATTTGACTTTGAGTTTAAACAAAATAGTGGAAACTATGAAGTTTCAATAAATAAATCTCTAAATACAGTTGGTCATCCAATGTATCATACAACTATAATTATAGTAATTGGATTCTCAATTTTAATGTTATCAAATTTAGTTCCAACAATATATTTTGGACTTTTAACGGCTGTTGTAATGATAAGTGTTTTAATAGCAAATTTACTGCTTTTACCAAGATTACTTATTATTTTAAAACCATTCAGAAAGGAGAAAGATATATGAATATAGCTATATATTGTGGCTCATCATTTGGAAATAAAGATATTTATCAAGAAATGACCATAAAACTTGCACAAAAACTTGCATCTGAAAATATTAATATTGTTTATGGTGGTTCAAAGCAAGGGCTTATGGGAATAATTTCAAATGAATCACTAAGATTAAATAATAGTGTAACAGGTGTTATAACTCATGATTTAGCAGGAAAAGAGCTAGAAAATCATGCAATTACAAAAATATATAAAGTTGATACAATAAAGCAAAGAAAAGAAAAAATGGAAGAGCTAAGCGATGCTTTCATAGCAATTCCTGGTGGATATGGGACCTTTGAAGAAATTTTAGATGTTATATCTTCTACACAAATTGGATACCACAAAAAACCTTGTGCTTTTTACAATATAAATGGATACTATGATAAATTAATAGAATTCTTTTATTCATGTTCAAATGAAGGGTTTATAAATAAAAGATTCATAGATATGTTAATAGTTAGTGATGATATTGATGAAATTATTGAGAAAATAAGAAAATATCAGGCTCCAAAAACAAAGTGGGAAAATTAAGACAAAAATAATCGTGTTTACTTTTTATTAATAGTTTATTAAAACATTATTAATCAAGTACAATTATAATTAGATTATAAGTTGATAATTTTTTAACTTAAAAACTCCTCCTATATACTTAAAAAGGAAGCCTTAAAAAGCTTCCTTTTTTTTATTCTATTTTATAAGGCTCTAAATGAAAAATTTAAAAAAATATATCCTCTTTGATAACGATGGAATACTAGTAGAAACGGAAAAATGGTATTTCGAGGCAAACAGGAAAGCTCTTAGCCTTTTAGGTTTAAACCTTGAAATAGATTTTTATCAAAATATTATGATAAAAGGAGGTAGTGCTTTTGAACTAGCACAATTTCACAATATAAAAACAGATGTTATAGAAAAGCATAGAGCAATAAGAGATGGTTTTTATCATGAATTTTTACAAACAAAAGATTTAACAATACCAAATGTAAAAAAAGTTTTGGAGGAGTTATCAAAAAAATATAAATTAGCAATAATAACTACTTCAAGACGCATTGATTTTGAGCTAATTCATAAAAATAGAGGAATTACCAACTTTATGGATTTTGTACTTTGTGTAGAGGATTATAAAAGAGCAAAACCACATCCTGATCCATATTTAAAAGGTCTAGAAAAATTTAAAGCAAAGGATTATGAATCTGTAGTTGTAGAAGATTCGCAAAGAGGCTTACATAGTGCTAAAAGTGCAAACATTGATTGTATCGTCATAAAAAATGAATTTACTGCAACTCAAGATTTTACAAAAGCTGATTTTTTTATAAATAATTTTGAGGATTTAAAAAGTTTATTATAGATGCAAAATTGAGAAAATTAATTCTCAATTGCAATTTTTAGATATTTTTCTAACTCTTCTTTTGAAACTTTTCCTACAAATTTATGTACAAATTTCCCACTCTTTGAGAATAAAAACATTTCAGGAACTTTTTTTACATTTAATTCATCTGCTAGTTTTTGATTATCACTTCCCATTGTTATCGGATAATTTATTTGGTATTGTTTTATGAAATCTTTTATTTCATCTGTTGTTTTAGGATCTTGAAAAAGTACAGAAATAATCTCTAAATTTTCTTTGTTAACTTCTTTTATCTCTTTAAGCATTGATAAAGATTCTATGCAAGGTGGACACCAAGTAGCAAAAATATCAATAATAACTGCTTTTTTATTTTTAAATTCATCAAAATCTAATCCCTCTTCCGTACTTTTGAACCCAATAATTTTTTCATCTGTTGTAATCAAACTATATGTTTGTGATTCAAATTTTGGTTTATCTTCATTTATTTTTGATTTCGAAACAGCATTTGATGTTATTGGTCCTTTTGAATCACAAGCTGTAAATACTAAAGCCAAAAAAGCTAAAGTTATTAATAAAATTTTTTTCATATTCACTCCATTTTTGATAAATCTTGTAAAATTTTCTTTGATTCTTCTGCATCAAAAAAAATATTCATTGATAATTCATGATTAACTTTTTTTAAAAATTGGACTCTTTTTTCTATTTGTAAAGACCTATTTTCACCACAAGAAGCCAAAATTTCTCTTAGTTCTTCTTCGTAATCTTTTATAATTTCATCTTTTTTAATAGCCTTTGGCTTTGCAATAAAACTATTTTTATTTTTAAAATAAAAATATATAAAAGTAAAAATTGCACCAAAGATTAAGGCTAAAAAATATTCCATTATTTATAAATAACTTTTTCAACTAAATCAAAGAGAGCTTTTTCGCTCAAACTTTCAAGTTCAACTCCATTTACAAATATTGTTGGAGTTCCTGTAACATTTAAAGCTGCTGCATCTTCTTTATCTTGTTTAATTATCTCAGATATTTTTGGACTTTTCATATCAGTTTTTAATTTCATAATATCAAGCACTGATACCTCTTTTAAAAATTCCCACAAAAGTTCTGGTTTTTCGTTGTTTGGTTGAGACCAAAGAGGAAGTTTTTCGAAAATAACATCTAAAACTTCATCATAAAGATTTTGTTCTCTTGAAGCTTCTAACATTTCAATAGCTATCTTAGAATTTTTATGATTTGCTAAATATTTCGTAACAATTAAAATATCATCACTATACTCTTTATAAAGCTTTTTTAAAAGTGGATGAAAAGCTGCACAAGAGCCACATTGTGGATCTATAAATTCAACTACAACTATACTTTTTTTATTTTCACCCTTTTTATAAGAGTAATCTTTCAATAGTATTTCATCAATATTTGCCCTACTATTTGAAACACTTCCTTTATAAAAATAAATAGCTGCAATAAATAAAGCTACAACAACAAAAAGAGAGATAAAAACTAAATTTTTATTTTGCACTTTCTTCCTTTTTACAAATTTTGGCATACTTTAACAAAAAAAGAATAACAAATGATTAAAGCTTATTTTGCTTTTTATATAAAGTTAAGAGTATAAAAATAATTAAAAATGCCATAAATGATAAAAGTGGAATTGTAATAAAACCAAAATAGTTTAAATAATCAACACTACAAGGAACTCCACTAACACAAGGAGATAAATTTTCAGGAATTATTTTTAAAATCAAAAGATTATGATAAATTGAGATAAACAAACCAATAATTACAAGAGGAAAACTATACTTAAATACGCTTCTATCAGGGTATAAGAGATTTATTAAAAAGATAAAAACCAAAGGGTACATAAAAATTCTTTGGTACCAACACAAACTACAAGGAACAAAATTCATTATTTCTGAAAAAAACAAGCTACCTAAAGTAGCAATTAAAGAGATTAAAAATGAAAAAAATATCAAAACAATTATCCTTACACAATTATATAATAAGTTTCATTGTAACAAAAAAATGTTAATATTCGCAATATTTTTAAAAAAGGAAAACGAGTTGAGATATATTATCTTAGGTCTTATTATGGCTGGACTTTTTCAAGTCTTTTTTTGGATTACGCAAGATAACCTTGTAACAATAAAAGATAGCTCTATGGACAAAATAGAATCTCTTTCATATTCACCATATGAAGGATATGAAAAGAAGCTTTTGTCAAAAGAACAAATTTCTTATGATGTTAATTTATTACAAAAATATACATCAAAGATTAGAACATATGCTGCAAAAGAAGCATACGAAATTTTAGAAGGTTCAAAAGATAGCACTATGCCTATTGATTTAGGTCTTTGGATTAGTGGAAACTATGAAGAAAACTATCTTGAAATACAAAGAGCACTACAAGTTTTGGAAAAATATCCAAATCGAGTTGAAAATGTAATAGTAGGAAATGAGGTTTTATTAAGAGCTGATATAAAAGAAGAAGAACTTTTTGCTTATGTTGATCTAATGAGAACTTTTACAAAAAAACCAATTACAGTTGCTGAGACTTGGGATGTTTGGGAAAGAGTTCCTGATTTAGCAAAACATGTTGATTTCTTAACAATTCACATCTTACCTTATTGGGAAAAGATTCCAATTGATAGATACAATGAATTCATACTTGAAAAATACTCAATAGTTGAAAAAATCCATCTAAATAGAAAGATAGTAATCGGGGAAACTGGTTGGCCAAGCCACGGATATAACAATAATAAAGCTATTCCAAATATAAAAAATCAAGCTTCAGCTATTAGAAGTTTCGTAAATTTAGCACATGATAAAGGTTGGCATTACAATATTATCGAAGCGTTTGACCAACCTTGGAAAGGTTATGATGAAGGTAACGTTGGACAATACTGGGGTATTTTTGATGTTGATAGAAAAATTAAATTCCAATTAGCAGGAAAAGTTGAATTAAACCAATATTGGTTGTATCAAATGATTGCTGCGATTTTAATTGGTGCGTTACTAACAATATTTGGACTTAGAAACCAAAAAGTAAATATCAGTCATGCTTTTGCTTATGCTATTGCTGCTCAAGGTATGGCTTTTGGTATAGTAATGGCTGCTATATATCCATTTATAAACTATATGAATTTTGGTATGTGGGTAATGTGGGGAATGGGAAGTTTCTTAATGATACCTTTGGTAATTATCACTTTAGCAAAAGCAAATGAGCTATTTAGATCAACTATTGGAGTAACTCCAACAAGACTTGTTCCTTTAGATTTAAAATCTCAAAATGCACCTCTTGTTTCTATTCATGTACCTGCTTATAAAGAACAACCTCATGTTTTAGCTGAGACTTTAGAGAGTTTATCAAGACTTACTTATCCAAATTTTGAAGTTTTAGTAATAATAAACAACACTCCTGAAGACTTCTACAAAACACCAATAAAAGAGCTTTGTGAGAAATTAGGAGATAAGTTCAAATATCTTGATATTAAGTGTACTGGATTTAAGGCTGGAGCATTAAATGCTGCACTTGAATATACAGATAAAAATGCAGAAATTATCGCTGTTATTGATGCTGATTATAAAGTTGAATCTCCTTGGCTTGTAGATTTAGTACCTCTATTTGATGATCCAAAAGTTGCAATTGTACAAGCTCCACAAGATCACAGAGATGGTAATGAATCTATTATTAAGAAAGCTATGAATGCTGAATATGCTGGATTCTTTGACATTGGTATGGTTGATAGAAATGAAGAAAATGCAATTGTTGTTCACGGAACAATGGTAATGGTAAGACTTAGTGCTATGATGGAAGTTGGTGGATGGGGAACAGACACTATTGTTGAAGATAGTGAATTGGGTCTTAGATTATTTGAGGCTGGATACATAGCACACTACACAAACAGAAGATATGGATTTGGACTTCTTCCCGATACAGTTGAAGCATTTAAAACTCAAAGACATAGATGGGCTTATGGAGCTATTCAGATTCTTAAAAAACACTGGAGAGAGTTTAAACCAAGTTCAACTAAACTTAGTCCTAGACAAAAAAATAAATTTGTTACAGGTTGGTTCTTCTGGTTAAGTGATGCTATGGGACCTATTATGGCTGTTATGAATATTATTTGGGTTCCTGTAATTATTTTTGTTGGAGTTACTATTCCTACAATTCCTCTTACAATTCCAATTATTACAGCATTTATAGTAAATATTTTACATACATTTATTTTGTATAGAACAAAAGTAAAAGCAAGTTTTAAAGAGATTTTACTAAGTTCAATTGCATCTATGAGTTTACAATTAATCATATTTAAAGCTGTATTTGATGGATTTATAAAAGATGGATTACCTTTTAAAAGAACTGAAAAAGGTGGTAAAGCTAAAAAAAGTGCAAATCCTATTAAATATGAGACTATTCTAGGTATTTTACTTTTAATTGCATTCTTTGCATTAATCTTCACAAATCATACAGGAATTACTGAGATTTATGTATTTGCAGCTACTATATTTATTCAAACAATTCCATATATTAGTGCGATAATTATGAGAATACTGGAGCTATACTCTTTAAAAAATCAGAAATCTTAATGGTTTTTTGATTTACTGAAATTAAAAAGTAACCATCTTTTATTATAATTTATAAAAAAGATTGGTTACCTAAATGCAAACAAAAAAACTTATTTCATATCTAACTTGTGAAAAATTTCAAAACGATATATTTCAAAAAATAGAAGAACGATATAAATGCACAATTATTAAAGATGCAATTATTGTAAATATAAAAAACGAAGAGCAACAAATTATTTTATTCAAATATGGAGTATTTGTTTGTTGGGATATTGAATTTGAAAATATAAAGTTTTTTATGGACTTTTTAAAAAATTATGAAATAAATAGCTTTGAAGTTCCATTTAATGAAGAATTAAATTTTAAATTAGAGAGTGAATTTAAAATTAATTTTGACACTATATACTTAAATGATTTATCAAATATCTCAAAAATAGCGATTTCACAAGCTTTAGCTCAAAATGTTAAACTTGAACAATTTGAAAATGAACTTTTAACTACAATAGAAAATAATTCAAATATTCCTATGCAACTAGCTACAAATGGGAAAATAAATCTTTCAAAAAAGAATATCTCTAAAAAAATTGGAGAGCTATTTTTGGTAAAAAGTAAAATAAATTTGCACTATGATTTACTTGATACTCCTGAATTTTTTTGGGAATATCCAGAATTTGAAAATCAATACATTATAATGATTAAATATCTTGATATCAAATCAAGAGTTGAAGTTTTAAATAAAAAACTAGAAATTATTCAAGAACTTTTACACGTCTTAGGAGATGAACAAAAACACAAATATTCATCATTTTTAGAGTGGATTATAATAATACTTATTGCTTTTGAAATAGTAATAAATTTAAAAGATCATCTTTAAAAAATCAGAAATCTTAACAGATTTCTGAAAACTAATCATATTTGTGTAAACTCAAATCACAAGAATGAGTTGCTTCTTCTACCAATAATCTTCCAACTTCAGCATGTGCATGTACAAATTTTTTGATATTTAAATCTATTAAAAGATGTTTTTCTTCAATTGATTCATATTTTAAAATAATATTTGCATCTGGACAATATTTAAGTATTGCATCACAAATTAAAATCTTATCATATGTTTCAGTTATTGTTACAATTATACTTGATGATTTTTCTACTCTTAAAGCCTCTAGCACAGACTTTTTTTGTAAATGACCAAAATAAGCTTTGTATCCCATTTTCGTTGCAAATTGTATCTGTCTTAAGTCATTTGTAACAATAACAAAAGGCATATTTCTATCTGCTAAATCTCTAGCCACAACTCTTCCTAAAATAGAAAAACCACAAATAATAATATGGTTTTGTTCATCAAGTGGTTGAATATTATCAGATTCATACAAATCTTTTGAAAGTAAACTAGAAATTTTATATATATTATTTAGAAAAAATGGTGTTAAAATCATAGACATTACAGAAATAAGTGTTAAAAAGTTTGCAGTTTCAACTGGAATTACATGCTGACTTGAAGCTAGTGTGAAAATAGCAAAAGAGAACTCCCCTACTTGACAAAGTGCTATTGCACTTTTTACAGATGTATTATTATCAGATTTTCTCCTAATAATCAAATATACAACCAAACCTTTAATTATCATTATAAGCAAAAATAAACCAACGATTATATGGGTATTTTCTAAGAAATAAATAATATCTATCTTTGTACCAACAGTAAAAAAGAATGTTCCTAAAAGTAAGTCTTTAAAATTTGAAATATCTGATTCAACTTTTATTCTAAATTTAGTATCAGCTATTATCATTCCTGCTAAAAAAGCTCCCAAAGAGTATGTAAAGCCTAAATATTCAGCCAATAAAGCAGCACCAATAACAATAGAGAAAACGGCACTAATAAAAAGCTCTTCAAGCCTTGTATTTGATGAAAATTGAAGTAACCAATCTATTATTTTTTTACCAAAAATAAACATAAATAGAGTAATCAACGCTGCTGAAAGGAAAGTATTTATAATTACTTCAGTTATAGATAATTTTTCATTCGTTAAAAATGAGATTAATAAAAGAATCGGAATAACTGCCAAATCTTGATAAATTAATATTGCTGTTGTTTTTTCTCCATAGGGAGTATGTATATCCTTTGAGGATTTCAAATATGGTAAAACAATAGCTGTTGAAGACAAAGAAAATGCAAATGCTATAATTAGGGAAACTTGAAAACTCAAATGAAAAATAAAATATGTAGCTAAAAATATCAATCCAGCACTAATATGTACTTGTAAAAAACCATTTAAAAGTAAAATTTCTTTCATTTTTCTTATTTTATCAAAACTTATTTCAAGCCCTATTGTAAACATTAAAAAAACAATTCCAAATTCTGCAATTGCATCTAAAGAGCTTATATTTCCGCCTTTTAGATGAAATCCATAAGATATGATTACCCCTGTTAAAATATATCCTATGATTTGAGAAATTCGTAATTTTTTAAAAATTATATTTAAAATTGTTGCAGTAAATAAGGCTAAAAATAAAGTAAATAAGAAATGTTCCATCAAGCTTCTTTGTGTGAAAATACGCGATTATAACAAAAAATTTCTTGATTTTTATAAATCAAATAATTTTTTATTTATCTTTGCTATAATCATTTTTTTAAAAGGATAAACAAATGAAAAAAGTATTTCAAATAGATGTTTCAAACAAAACAAGAGAGAGACAAATTGATAGTATAAAAAATGAGATTAGAAAATACATAAAAAGAGAAAAAAGTAAAAAACTACCTGAAGGGTTCAATGCTTGTTTTTTTGATTGTAAGTTTGGACAAACAAAAGAAGATGCAAAAGTTATAAATTTTGTAGATGTTATAAAAAGTGTTGATTTAGCACAAAGTGAAAATTATGAGAGTTTTTATATTGAAATTATTGCAAAAGCAATTTTTAAAGAGAAAAAAAATTTACATGAGGATGAAATTTTAGAAGATTAAAATTTAGCAATTTTTGGATTGAATAAAAGTATAATTTTTAGTTAAAATCTAATAAAAATAAATTAAAGGAACAAATATGAAGTATATAACAGAAGATAATTTACAAGTTGCAGATGCTGA
>CAYLKG010000059.1:0-12350 GCA_964384195.1 uncultured Aliarcobacter sp.
TGAACTAATTTTATGTAACTTTTATAGGCTCTATTTTTATGTCAGGATTTGGGTAATTAAACAAACTTTTGTTAAAATCAAAATATCTTATAACAAGGAAGATATTTTGAAAAAACTACTTTTTTTTATACTTATAATTTTAGCCCTTATAGGTACTTATTTTTACTATTTTGTAAATCAAGATTCAAATTTAGAAGGTTTTGCTAAGGCAAATGGAAGATTAGAGACAACTCAAGTTGATATTTCATCAAAACTATCAGGAAGATTAATTGAAGTAAATGTACAAGAGGGTGATTTGGTTGAAAAAGGTCAAATCCTAGCAAAAATTGATGTAAAAGAGCAAAATAGCAAACTTCAAGAGGTAATATCTTATAAAAATCAGGCAATTGAGAATAAAAAACACTCTTTAGAGATTGTAAAGCAAAAAGAGAGTGAACTATCTTTAGCACAAAAAGATTTCGATAGAGCAAATAAACTATTTAAATCAAAAAGTATTCCATTAGCTGAATATCAAAAAAGAGAGACTGAGTTAAGAAATGCAAGAATTGCACTAAATGCTGCAAAAACTCAAATAAGTAGTTCAAATGCTGTTGTTGATGCCTTTGATTCTCAAATTGAAACAACAAAAATTAATATAGAGGAAGCTAATTTATACTCTCCAACAAAAGGAAGAGTTTTATATAAAATAGCACAAAATGGTGAGATTGTAGCAAATGGTGGAAAAGTTTTAGTTGTTCTTGATTTGATTGATACATATATGACTGTTTTTCTTCCAACTTCACAAGCTGGACTTGTAGATATTGGAACAGAAGCTAGAATAGTTTTAGACGCAGTTCCAGATATTGCAATTCCTGCAAAAGTATCTTTTGTTTCTCCTTTGGCACAATTTACTCCAAAAGAGATAGAGACAAAAGAAGAGAGAGAAAAACTTATGTTTAGAGTAAAAGTAAAAATAGAACCTAAACTACTAGAAAAATATTATGAAAGAATTAAAACAAGACTTCCAGCAGTTGCTTATATTAAACTAAATGAAAATGCAGTTTGGCCAGAGTTTCTAAATAATTTACCAGAGTATTAAGAATAAAAAATGAGCAAAATTATTGCAAAAGTTTCTAATCTATCACATAAATATGGTGATGTTTTAGCACTTGATAATATAAATTTAGAGATACCAAAAGGACAAATGATAGGACTTATTGGTCCTGATGGTGTTGGAAAATCTACACTTTTATCACTTCTTTCTGGAACAAAAATTATTCAACAAGGAAAAGTTGATATATTAAATTTTGATTTATCAAACAAAAAAGCAAGAGAGGCTATCTTTGAAAAAATAGCCTATATGCCACAAGGTTTGGGAAAAAATCTATATATGACTCTAAGTGTTTATGAAAATATTGAGTTTTTTGCAAAACTTTTTGGATTAAATAGAGATGATAGAAAAGAAAGAATTTTACAATTACTAAAAAGCACTGATTTAATCAAATTTAAAGATAGACCAGCTGGAAAACTTTCTGGTGGAATGAAACAAAAACTGGGGCTTTGTTGTGCTTTAATTCATGACCCTGAAATATTAATACTAGATGAACCAACAACGGGAGTTGATCCACTTTCAAGAAGAGATTTTTGGGAACTAATAAAAAGTATAAAAGATAAAAATGAAAATATGAGTGTATTAGTTGCAACTGCATATATGCAAGAAGCAGCCTCTTTTGACACTATTATTGCTATTGATGATGGAAAAATATTAATGCAAGGCACTTTGAGTGAGATTTTACAAAAAACAAATTGCACTGATATTGATGATGCTTTTATACAACTTTTACCAGAACAAAAAAGAGTTGGATATAAAAAACTATTAGTTCCAAAAAGAGATGAAACAAGTCAAGATTACTCAATAGAAGTTGAAAATTTATCTATGAAGTTTGGAGATTTTACAGCTGTTGATAGTGTAAATCTAAAGATAAAAGAGGGTGAGATTTTTGGATTTTTAGGATCAAATGGTTGTGGAAAAACTACAACTATGAAGATGCTAACAGGACTTTTAACCCCAAGTAGTGGAAATGCAAAGCTTTTTGGTGAAGAGTTAAAAGATAGTTCATTTTTAATGAAAGAGAAAGTTGGATATATGACTCAAGCTTTTTCACTTTATAGTGAGCTTTCAATTTTGGAAAATCTAGAACTACACGCAAAACTTTTTCATATAAAAAATCAGAAAAAAAGAGTTGAGTATCTATTAGAAAAATTCAACTTAAAAGAGTACAAAGATTTTGCAGCAAAAGAGTTGCCTTTAGGAATAAAACAGAGGCTTTCTTTAGCAGTTGCAGTTATACATAGCCCCAAAATGCTTATATTAGATGAGCCAACTTCAGGAGTTGATCCTGTTTCAAGAGATAGTTTCTGGGAGCTTTTAGTAGATTTATCAAGAAAAGAGAGTGTTACAATCTTTATCTCAACTCACTTTATGAATGAGGGTGAAAGATGCGATAGAATCTCTTTAATGCACAAAGGAAAAGTATTAGTTAGTAATACGCCTGAAAATTTAATTAAAGAGAAAAACAAAACAAATCTTGAAGATACTTTTATTGAGTATTTAGAAGAGGCTATTGATGAAAATGAAAATAGCAAAATAGATATAAAAGATGAAATTGATTTAAGAAGTGAAAGCCAAATAATTCAAAACAGTTTTTTTAGTTTAAATAGAGTTTTTGCATATAGTTTTAAAGAGGCTTTAGAACTTTTAAGAGATAGAGTTCGATTAACTTTTGCACTTTTTGGTACTATTATTTTGATGGCAGTTATTGGATATGGAATTAGTTTTGATGTTGAAAACCTAAGTTTTGCAGTTTTAGATCAAGATAAAAGCCCAACAAGTCAAAACTATATACAAAATATTTCAGGTTCAAGATATTTTATAGAAAAAGATGAGTTAAGCTCTTTTAGTGAATTAGATGAAAAAATGAAGAGTGGAAAAATTAGTGTTGCTTTTGTAATTCCACCAGATTTTGGTAGAAATCTTGCAAAAAACCATCAAGAAGAGATAGCTGTTTGGGTAGATGGAACATTTCCATTTAGAGCTGAAACAATAAACGGTTATGTAAAAGGTTTACACTACACATATATTTCAAATTATGCTAAGGAGAGTCTTGGCATTGAGTCAAAACAAGATATAAATATTATTGTAAGATATAGATATAATCAAGATTTTAAAAGTATTTACTCTATGGTTCCAGCTGTTTTAGCTATGCTTTTAATCTTTATTCCAGCTATTTTAGTTGCTTTAAGTGTAGTTAGAGAAAAAGAGCTTGGTTCTATTACAAACTTTTATGCTACACCTGTTACACGATTTGAGTTTTTGATTGGAAAGCAAATTCCATATATTTTTATTAGTCTTATTAGCTATTTAGGTTTGATTTTATTTGCAATTTTTATTTTTCAAGTTCCATTAAAAGGTAGCTTCTTTACTCTTACTTTTGGTGCATTTTTATATATTTTTTGTACTACAACATTGGGACTTTTTATGTCATCTTTTGCAAAAACACAAATAGTTGCACTTGCAGGAACAGCAATTTTTACTCTTCTTCCAACTATTCAATTTTCAGGTTTAAAAGAGCCTGTTAGCTCTTTAGAAGGTATAGCACAATATATTGGAAATGTTTTTCCAGTAACTTATTTTATAAATATAAGTAGGGGAGTTTTTAGTAAAAATGTATCTTTTTCTGATTTACATTTAGAGTTTTTTATCCTTGCTATTACATCAGTTGTGATTTATTGTTTTGCAATTTTAGTTTTAAATAAGCAGGAAAAATAATGAAAAGAACACTATTAAATATATTTAATTTAGTTATTAAAGAGTTAAAAAGTCTGCTTTACGATAAAGGAATGATTATTTTAATCATATATGTATTTTCAGTAGCAATTTATATTGGTGGAACAAAAGCTTCAACAGAGTTAAAAAATGCATCAATAGCTTTTGTTGATGATGATAAAACTATATTTTCCCAAAGATTAATAGATGCTTTTTATAAGCCAAGATTTAATATTCCTGATATTATTTCATACTCTGATATTGATACAAATATGGATAAAGGTTACTATACTTTTATTATTTTAATTCCAAGTGGTTTTGAAAAAGATTTACTTGCAGGAAAAACTCCAGAACTACAAGTAAATGTAGATGCTACAAGAATGACACAAGCAGGGATTGGATCTGGATATATAAGTAATATTATAAATCAAGAGACACAAGTTTTTTTAAAACAAGGCTATAAAAACAGTATAAATCCAAATTTAGTTGTAAGATATAAGTATAATCCAAATCTTACGGCTGAATGGTTTGGAAGTATAAATGAGGTCATAAATAATATTGTGATGATTTCAATTCTGCTATCAGCTGCTTCACTAGTGCGTGAGCGAGAACATGGAACCATAGAGCATCTTTTAGTTATGCCTTTAAAATCTTTTGAGATAATGATTTCAAAAATATTGGCTGTTTCTATTATAATCTTAATTGGAGTTAGTTTTAGTCTGTTTTTTATAATTGAAACTCTTTTGCAAATACCAATAATTGGCTCTATTCCACTATTTTTGTTTGCAACATTTTTGGTTTTGTTTGCTACAACTTCAATTGGTGTTTTTATAGGTACAATTGTTCAAAATATGCCACAATTAGGAATGATTTTTATTTTGGTTGTTCTTCCTATGATGATGCTATCAGGAAGTATGTCACCTTTTGAAAGTATGCCTATATCAATACAATATCTAATGACGCTAATGCCAACAAGCCATTTTGTTGAAATAGCACAATCTATTCTTTTTAGAGGTGCTGGATTTGATATTGTTTATTTAAAAATGTTAAATATTGTTGTGATTGGATTACTATTTTTTATTTTTACCTTGCTAATGTTCAAAAAAAGTTTAGGATTAGAGAAATAAAATTTAATTAAAAAAAGGGATAAATATGTTTGAAACTATTGTAAATATTTTAAAGTTTATTTTTAAGAAAATAACAAAACTATCTGTTCCATATTTTAGCCTAAGAGAAAATAGCTTAGGTTTTAAAATTACAAGTGAGTTTATCTATATTTATGATATTTCAAATATTTACACAAAACAAAGGCACGATGCTTTTGTTTTGTCAGCTTATACTTTAAAATCAGATGAACTATATTTAGAGTATATAGAGTTCCAAAACGATGTTTTATGGCAACAAGATGCTTTTGGAGCATTTTTAAATGAAGTAAAAGATGAGTTAAAATTTACAAGTTTTGAACTTTTAGAAAAACTAAATTTTTCAAAATATGAGTTTAGAACATATAAAATAGATGATGAATATATTTTATCTTTTATTCATTTGCAAGAGTTGCACAAAGATATATTTATAGTAGATAAGAAAATGGAACTATATGAAAAACTAATTCAAAACTTCAAAAAAGATTATAGTTTCAGATATAAAGAGTATAAAAAAATAAATCAAGATTTCTCTTTTTCACTTACAAAAAGTAATAGTTTTAAAAACTATTTTAGAATAACTTCTTCATAAAATAAAAAAGCCAAGCAATTTTCACCTGACTTTCCCAAATGGACACACACTTTTTAACTATTAATTGCATCATAAACTTTTTGCTGAACATCTTCAAATTTTAAATATATAAGTTTTTCACCATTTTTTATTGCAAACATATGTTTAATAATATCTCGCAGTAATTTTTGAGAGAATTTAAATTTAATATTATGCTCTTTAAATTTTGAATCAAACTCTTTATATATTGCATAAGATACAAAGCTTATAAGTATATGAGCTTTTATTCTATGTTCTAATCTATGATAAATTGGTCTTATTTTCAAATCTGTTTTAGAGATTCTAAAAGCTCTTTCAATCTCATATTGATTTTGATAATGTTCTATTACTTCATTTGGTTTTAGAGTAAAATCATTTGTAATAAAGCCTTTTATACCATCTAGTTTTCATCTTCTATTATTTTTTCTTCATTGAGGGAATATTTGATATTACACTTATCATCAACATCTAAATATTTTGCATAATATGATAGTTTTAAATCACTTTTAGTGATATTTTTGGAGAGTTTATCTTTTACCTTCTCTAAGGCTTTAGTTCTTGTATATTTATCTTTTTTTGCTCTTTTTGAAGAGTAGGTGCAAAAATCGGGCTGAACCGGACACTGATGTCGGAGTAAGACCGGACGCAAAAACGGAGTTCAACCGGACAGTAAAACGGTCTTAAGCCGGACACTAAAAGGTAAAAACCGATAATTAAGATTAAATTCAGCAAAAGAGATTTTCTAAATTTATATACTTCAAAATAATTAAATTTTTGGAGTAGAAATGAGGAAAATAAGAATGGAAAAGATTGCAGAAGCAATAAGACTGCATTTTAAATTAGATTTGTCAGTAAGACAAACCTCCAATGCTTTAAATATAGCAAGAAGCAGTGTTGGAGATTATTGTCAAAAGTTTAAATCTTTAAATTTAGATATAGATAATTTTCTAAAATTAAGTGTTGAAAAACAAGAAGAACTACTCTTCCCAAAAGCTTTGAATATTTCACAACTAGATAATAAAAAAGTACTTCCAGATTGCAATTACTTGCATAATGAATTAAAAAAACGTAAAAAAACTGGTGTAACTTTAGCTTTACTCCACGAGGAGTATAAGGAATCAAATCCTAATAGATATTATAGTTATACCCAATTTAGAGAACATTATAAAAGATATGTAAATACAATAAATCCTTCTATGAAACAAACTCATCTTGTTGGTGAAAAGATGTTTGTAGATTATAGTGGACTTACAGTTCCAATAATAAATAAAAAAACAGGTGAAATTGTAAAAGCACAAATATTTGTAGCAGTTCTTGGAGCGTCTGGATATACTTTTGTAGATGCTTCATATTCACAACAACAAAAAGATTTTATAAATTCCCATGTTAAAGCATATGAATTCTTTCAAGGATGCCCAAGAGTTGTGGTACCAGATAATTTAAAAAGTGCAGTAATTAGTAATAATAAAAAAGGAATTGTAATAAATGAAAGTTATGCTGCACTGGCTCGTTATTATAATATGGTAGTAGAACCAGCAAGACCATATAAACCTAAAGATAAAGCAAAAGCAGAACAAGGAGTTTTAGGAATACAAAGATGGATAATAGCAAGTTTGAGATATCAAAGATTTTTTTCAGTTGATGAATTGAATGATGCAATATCAATTTTATTAGATAAATATAATGCAAAAATTGTAAAAAAATTTAATAAAAGTAGATTAGAACTTTTTAATGAACTTGATCTGCCAAATTTACAAGCTCTTCCAAAACAAAGATACATTTATAAAGAGTATAAAGAAGCTACTGTAAATGTAGGATATCATGTAAGTTTAGATAAATGTGAATACTCAGTTCCATTTGAATATCTGTCAAAAAAAGTTCAACTAAGATATTCAAACTCATCTGTAGAAATTTATTATAAAGATAATTTAATAGCAACTCATCCCAAACTACACTTTGCAGGGTCAAATTCCACAAAAGTTGAACATATGCCAAAATCACATCAGTATCAATCTTTAAAAACAAATCCAGGAAGCTTCTTAAATTGGGCAAATAATATAGGAACAAATACAGTTTATTGGGTAAAAAAAGAGCTAAAGAGTGTCAAACATCCACCAAATGTTTATAATAAATTAAATGCTGTTTTATCTTTGTCAAAAATACATGGGAAAAAAGAGTTAGATTTAGCACTTCATTATGCATTGCAAAATAGTTTAAGTAAAACATCTTCAATAAAATCAATACTTGATAAAAAGTTGTATCTGCAAAAAGAACTTTCAGATACCCATTCATATGTAGTTGTAAATAATCATGAAAACCTGCGTGGGAATATTTATCATTAAATTCTCAATCTTGTGCTTATGCACTTTATAAATAAAAAATAAAAGGAAAAAACCAAATGAATAGCTCAACAGTAATAGATAATATTAGTGACTTAAATTATAAAGGTTTCAAAGAAGCTTATATAAGACAAATGGAAGATGTAAATTATCATCAGTTAAGCTTTGATGAGAGATTGTATGATCTGCTTGATAGTGAATATATGTTTTTAAAAAATAAAAGAATATCTATGAATTTCAAACTTTCAAGAATAAAAGATAAACAAGCTGTTTTAGAAGAGTTAGATTATGATCCAAAAAGAAAACTAAATAAATCTTTGATACTTTCACTTGCTTCAATGAACTTTTTAAAAGCTAAACAAAATATTATTATAAATGGTAAAACTGGCTGTGGTTATGTAAAGTAAATTGATATGTAAAGTTTTTAGCAAAAAGTTCTTCGTATAGGCCCTTCTTGCTTTAAAAACTTTACATATATTTTATGAGATATTGAGATAAGTTCTTAATCTATAACAGTTATTGATTAGTCATCACTTAAGCTTTTTAAAAATTCTAGAAGATTCTCATCTTTCTGCCAAACAGGAATATCTATAACATTTTGAGATGGCGAAATTTTTAGTAGAGCCTGTCTAGTTGATTCATTACTTGCTCTTGCATAAATTTCAGTAGTTGTAACAGAGTAATGCCCTAAAAAATCTCTTATATAAATTAGTTCTATTCCTGCTTCTAAAAGTCCCATTGCTCGGGAATGTCTAAAAGTATGAGGATGTACATTTATTGGAATAAGTTTAGAATTTATATCTCTAGCCATAGATGAATATTTTTTTATAATATATCCTATTCCTTGTCTTGTAAATTGCTTGCAGGATTTATTTAAAAATAATAAATCATCAGGATTAAAAAATACTCTACTCTTTTTTTCATGCTCTATATATTTTTCTAACATTTTTATCATTGAATTTTCTAATGGAACTAA
Organism: uncultured Aliarcobacter sp.; assembly: GCA_964384195.1. GTDB lineage: Bacteria > Campylobacterota > Campylobacteria > Campylobacterales > Arcobacteraceae > Aliarcobacter. The sequence continues at coordinate 8,873 of CAYLKG010000059.1, forward strand.
TCGTGCTTTGTTTCCTTTTCCTTTGAGTTTTATGTTGTCACTATTGTTGTATCTAAAATCATTTATAGTAACATCAATTACCTCTTGAACTATAGCACCTGTTGCATACATAAAAGAGAGTATGACTAAATGCTTTTTCTCTAATAGCGAATTTTGATTTGGTTGAGCTAATATTAATTTAATACCATCAGTTGTTATATATTCAACTACTTTTTTTTCAGTTTTCTTTTTTGGAATTTGCATTATAGTTTGTGAGTGTAAAACTAAACTTGGTATTTCAGTTTGAATATAGGAAAAAAATCCCTTAATATTACTCAATCTCAAATTTATTGTAGTTTGTGATGATTTTCTTGTATTTAAAATCCAATTTGAGAACTCTAATACAAATTTTTTATCTATAGTTTCAAATTGAATCTTTTTTGGATTTAAATTATATTTTTCTTTTGCAAATAAAAAAAGTAATTTAAATGTATCGCTATAAGCTTTGATTGTATTATTACTAGCACCAACTGTTAAAGGAAGGTATGTGTTAAGATATTTTGATAAAAAGTATAAAAAACTATTTTTCATAATCTATATCCACGTAAATATTAGAAGAAATTTTTTCTATAGATGAAGTAATTTCGGGAAATATTGATTTAAATAATTGTAAATATTTTTCAGTTGATTTTATTGATGAATGTCCTAAATATATAGATAATAAAGAAATCCCAACTTGCATATCTATATCATTTGAATGCATTTGATAAAATGAATGACATGCAAATGTGTGCCTTAAATTGTGTAAGTAAGGACCTTTACCTTTTCCATAGTATTGAATATTTGCCTTGTAAAGTATTTGTTTAAAAAAATTACTTATTTGACTTTTACTTCTAATAGTTCCATCTTTATGTTGGAAAAATGTAGTGTTTTCATCTTTACATAAAAGATATTTCATCTTATATGAATGACAAATATTTCTTAAACTTTCACTCATCATCACAACTCTTTGTTTATCATATTTTGCAACATCTATATAAACTTTACCACTTTGTGTATCTACATTTTTAATTTTCAAATTCAAGGCTTCACTTATGCGCAGTCCACATCCATAAAGTAGACGAAATAAAACAGGATATACTTCAATACTATTATATATATTGTGACAGCTATAAGGCCAATTATCTAGAGTTAAAAATATTTTATCTATTTCTTGTTTTGAAAAAACATATGGAACGAAATTTTTATTTTTACTATTTCTAATTGATTTAAGAACATATGCTTTATATCCAATCATATTAAGATATATCGCAAAGTTTTTTAAAATACTAACTCTATTTGAAAGACTTTTCCTTCCTTCTTTTATACCTAATGTTGCCCATTTTTCTAAAAATTCTTTTGTAAGTCCATCAGAAGAAATTAGATGCTCTTTTGTGTATTTATAAAAAGATTTAAGAGTCATCTCTTCAGAACTATATTTATAACCACAAGATCTTTTATAGTTTAAAAAATCATCTAATAATTTTTTATAATTTAGTTTTTTAGTGTACATTCTTTACTCCCATATATTTGAGATGATGAAACTTCTAAAGCACATTGTAAGAGTTGTTTTTCGGCAACTTTTAAATATATTCTTGTAGTATCACTACTTTTATGTGCTAAAATCTCTTTTATGGTGGATATTGGAATATTATTTTCAAGAAGTAAAGTTGCTAGCGAATGTCTTAAAGCATGTGGGCCATGTTTTTGTCCAGCTGGAATTTTTATTTTTGCACGTTTTAAATATCCATCAACAATCATATGTAATGATGAACCATTTAGTTTTATGTATGGTTTACTCTCTCTAATAAATATATGAGTATCTTGAACATTTGGTCTTCCATTTTTTACATAATTAATAATTGCTTCACCTACATCTTTTAACAAAGGAAGTTTTAGATTATTTTTTGTTTTTTGTTGAACAATATTTATTTCATTTTTATCCCAATCTATATTATTAAATTTTAAATTAGCAATATCAGAAGCCCTTAATCCAAGTCTTGCTGCAAGCATCAGCATTGCATAATCTCGTCTTTCTTTTGTGGTATTATTAGTAATACTTTGTAGCAATTCATTTGCTTGCTCTTTGGTAAATGCTTTTGGATAAGTACTTGCTCTTATCTTTTGTATTTTTGGGATTTTATATGAAATTTTTTCATGATTGAAATTATTGTTTTCTAAAAACACTATGTAAGCTTTAATACAGTTTACACTTGCATATAATGTGTTGTTGGTGTGGTTAACTGCTGTTATTTCAATATATTTTATAATATGTTTTATTGACAAATCTTCTTCACTTCTAATATCATCAATTTTCGATATATGCATACTAAAAGCTTCAAGATAGAGTTTTAGAGCTTGAATTCTAGCATAAGATAAACTTTCAGTTTTTAAATCAATAAACTTTTGAATACTTTTTTCTAAACAACCATAAAAGATATATTTTTTTCTTGCAAATTGTTTTTTTGAGCTAATAAACCCATATTTATAATATTCATCTAATCTTGAAATAGCTCTTTTCCTCTCTTGATACACAACTCTTTTTATATCTGAATTTGAAAAAATCTCACAATACTCTTCTAAAAATGCAAATGCTAACTCTTCACTGTAATATTTAACATCATTTTTCATTGCATATTGTTCAAACAATGTAAAAGAATATTTGATTTTTTTTAAGGTTTTTGCAGAATATTGAAATTTTTCAAGTTCCGCATAAGTTGTTTGTATCAAATCAATGATACGAAATATTTTTGGATGCTGTTCCATAATAATCCTTTATGTAATACTCTAGTTTAACTAGGTACAACATTATAGAATTCGATAGAAATATATGTAAAGTTTTTAAAGCAAGAAGGGCCTATACGAAGAACTTTTTGCTAAAAACTTTACATATCAATTTACTTTACATAACCAACTATATGTAAAGCTTTACATATAAGTGGAAAATCTTTTTTAGCCCAAGCTTTGGGCAATAGAGCAATACATGAAGGATTTACAGTTTATTATATTAGAACTTCAACACTCTTAGAAGAGATTAAACTTTCAAGAATAGATGGTAGTTATACAAATTTAGTAAAAAGATTTGCAAGATATAAACTTTTAATCTTGGATGACTTTGGAGTGTCTCCAATATCAGTTGATGATGCAACAAATTTGTTTGAAATTATAGAAGTTAGATCTCAACTTAGTTCAACAATAATAACTTCACAACTTCCAGTTAAAGATTGGTATGGATATTTACAAAATAATACAGTTGCTGATGCAATTCTTGATAGAGTAGTACACTCATCTCATAGAATTGAAATTGAAGGTGACTCCTTAAGAGCAAAATACTCAAATTTAAATCAAAAATTTGAAGATAATCCCAAATAATTCCATAAGATTTAAAATAGAAAGCCCAAAGTCGCTATAATGTGGTCATTAAAAGCGAAAAACTACACTTAATTCTTTCACCCACTAG
>CAYLKG010000060.1:0-10654 GCA_964384195.1 uncultured Aliarcobacter sp.
AGTAGTTTATTAATTAATTTAGAAGATTATAGTTATGTGTTAGCGGGAATGGAGGATTAATAATCCAATCACCTAGTTTTAGAATAAAATCATTTTCTTCAGCTAAAGGAATAAACTCACTTGGAGCAATAAAGCCTTTTTTAGGGTGAATCCATCTAATCAAAGCCTCAGCACCAATAATTTTTGAAGTTTCTATACAAACTTTTGGTTGATAAAAAAGCTTATAATTGTTATTTTTTAGAGCATTTTGCATCTCTTTATCTAAGTTTATGATTCTTAAAACAGCATCATTTAACTCTTCTGTAAAAAAATGGTAAGTATTTCTTCCATGCTTTTTGGCTTCATACATTGCTATATCGGCATTTTTCATTAAAGAGATAATATCTTGTCCATCTTTTGGAAAAATTGCTATACCAACACTGCAAGTTGTGCTAATAGGATTTGTTTGAATTAACCAAGGTTTAGATAGTTGTTCTTGAACTCTTTTTATAATATTTGTAAGCTCTAAATTGGATTTGAAATCTTGAATTATCAAAACAAACTCATCACCTCCAACTCTTGCTATAAAATCATTTGGTCTTAGAACTTTTTTTAAAACATCAGAAACATTTATTAGTAATTCATCTCCAATATGATGCCCTAAAGAGTCATTTATAGTTTTAAAATTATCTAAATCCAAAAATAAAAATGCAAATTCACTATTTTTTCTTTTTGCTGTTGGAATAAGTATTTCTAAAAATTCATTTAGATAATTTCTATTTGCTAAACCACTTAAAGAGTCTGTTCTAGCCATCAAAAATAAATCTTTTTTTTCTTTTTCTAATTTTGTAAAAGAATCAACCATTGAATATCTAATAGACTCTAGCTCTTTTATTTTAAAAGCTTTTGGAATATTTGTGTTATAGTGTGCAAGTTTTCTTAGTTTTTCAAGTGGAATAGTTATATATTTTCTAAAAATAAAAAATAGACTCAAAAATCCAATAATAGGTAAAATTCCAAAATATACGAAAAATTCATCTCTATTTTTTATAAAATATGATTTTATGTAATCTTTATCAAGAACATATACTAAAGCTAACTTTTTTTGTCTATTTTGCTCATACAAAATTATCTCTTCTTTTAGATTACTAATATTTTTCAATTTTTCATTGAAAGTTTTTAAATCATCCAAAATAATATCTTTTTCTATTTTTTTAACTTTTGGGTCAGTTGTCAAAAGTAGCTCATCTCCATCAAAAACCAAGATAGTATTTATAAAATTACTATTAGCTACAATATTTCCCATCAAAGCTCTAAAAAGTAAAACATCATCTTTTTTTCTATACTTTTAGATATTGTGTAAGCTTTATCTTTTATATCTTTTATGATTGTTTGATAAATTACTTTTGATGTTTGCTCTTCTTGTTTTTTGAAGTAATAAGCAAAAACTACATAAAAAATAAGAAGAAGTAAAAATATAAAAAATAAAATAAATCTTTGAATTGAAATCATAAAAGCTCTTTTGTTGGGAAATTATGGTTTTTTAAACTGTTTAAAATATCATTATTTGAATTTTTATTCAACCATTTTATATTTGAAAGGCTCTCTAAAAAAATCGTTATAATTGGTGTCATAAAGATAATCTTTGATTGATTCATAATATTTTTTTGGATCTTTTTCAAGCTCTATAACTGCTATATCAATTATATTTTTTAATTCAATTAGCTCTTCTTTATATTTAATTAAAGTCTCATTTTTTGTAAACATTCCATCAACTATCAAAATATCAATACTATCTTTTGTCGTTTCTAAATTTAGTAAACCATTTTTTTCTAAAATTATGTTGTATGGATTATAAGTTATAACAATTGAGGGCTTTTTGAACTATTTTAGCGATGAAATATAAGATTGATCTTTATTTATATAGTTAAAAGTTTTGTTTTTTAGAGAGTGTTTTTTTATAAAATCTTCAAAAACAATAGAATTTATAGAGTCTAATTCTAAAAAAACATCTATTTCTTCATCTATTTTTTGTAAAGATTCCAAAGTTTTGTTGGACATACAACATCCCCACCATCTGATTTATTTAAAAGCATAATTGGAATTACATTGGGATTTTTTTCTGAAGCAACTTTGTATTCATATTGAGTTCCCATAAAAATATCAGCATGTTCTGAATTAAAAGTATATAAACTTTCACTCAAAGATACTACATTTAAGAGTTCAATATTTAGCTTGTCTAAATAACCTTTCTCCTTTGCATAAATCAAAGGAGTATATCCAAGCCAATTTGAAGTAACGATTCTTAGTTTTTCTTTTTTGTTATTTGTGCAAGAAGTTAAAAAAATAATACAAAATAAGCTTAATATTATAGCCCTAAACATAGATATTCTTCCCCTTTTTTATTGATACTTGAAGATTGTATATAAAAATTATTAAAGAATAAATAAATTCTAAAATATATCTATTTCAAATCAATTTTAGTATTTAACTGTTTGTTAGTTGATGCTTTACAAAATCCATATAATGGCCCTCTTGCTCTTCTAATTGATTGTGAGTTCCACTTTGTACAAGTTCACCATCTTCAAGAACAAATATTTTTGAAGCATTTTTTACAGTACTTAATCTATGTGCTATTGTAATAACCGTTTTGTCTTTTAAAAATTGTTCAAGATTTTTAAAAAGTTTTGTCTCTGTATGTACATCTAGTGCAGATGTTGACTCATCAAAAATTACAACACTTGGATTTGCTAAAATCATTCTTGCAATAGATAATCTTTGTCTTTGACCACCACTTAATCTTATTCCCATCTTTCCAACAACTGTATCAAGACCATCTTTTAAACTTTCAAACATAGAGATTAGTTCGGCTATTTTTAATGCTTCTAATATTTTCTCATCAGATATATTTTCACCCATTGTAAGATTAAATCGCAAAGTATTATTAAATAAAATAGGCATTTGAAGAACTAAAAATATATGTTCTCTTAGGCTTTTTTTCGATATCTTATCTATACTTATATTGTTATATAAAATATCTCCACTGTTTTTTGCATAAAATCCAGCAATTAGCTGTGAAATTGTAGTTTTACCACTCCCGCTTGCTCCAATAATAGCCACTTTTTCACCACTATTTATGTCAAAACTAATATTTTTTAAAGTTGTTTTATCTTTTGTATATGAGAAGCTTAAATCCTTTAAACTAATATCGACTTTTTTATCTTTTAACTCTATTTCCCCATCGCTTTCAGTTTCAAATTCTAAAACTTTGTTTATTCTAGCCATTGCAGCTTTTGCACTAGCTAGTGAGTATTGAATAGATAAAATTTCTTGAACAGGAGTCATAATAAACCAAATATAACCAAACATAGCAAACATCAAACCAATTGACAAATCGCTATAAGCTACCAATAAAAGTCCGGTAGCTCTAAAAATTTCAAAGGCAAACAGAAAAATTGTGTATGAAAATTTTTCATAAGCTACACTTTTATAATTAAACTCGTTTGAAGCTTTTTTTATATCTTCTGCTTTTTGAATAGAGTTATCAAAAAAACTTTTCTCTTTATTGCTTGCTTTTATTTGAGAAAATAAATCCAAAGTTTCATTTATGTTGTTTTGAAAAGCTTCTATAGATGCATTTTCTTCTTTTTTTAGTTCACCAGTTTTTTTTGCAATTCTTCTTGAAATTATTGCTATTGTTGGTTGTGTAAAAAGTATCATAAGTCCAAGAACTAAATCTATTTTAATTATTACAAAAGCAACAGCTAAAAGAGTTAGTGAAGATGTTATGAGCTTACTTGAAACACTTACAATAAAACTATCCAAAGTATTTACATCTGTTATTAGATTTGCAGCAATTTTTCCACTTCCTAGACTTTCATACTCATTCATATTTACTTTTTTTAGATGATTTAAAAGTTTTACTCTAATATCAAAGATTACTATTTTTGATATTTTTGTAAAAATTTTTGCATTTATAACACCAAAAACAAAGTGTAAAGCCCTTAAAGTTATAACAACAACTGTAACAATCGCAACATAGTATAAAGCAGAACCACTACCAAAAAACTCATTTATGTTATTTACAAAAAAGCTTGGTTTATTTAGTAAAACTTCATCAACTAACAAAGGAAGTAATAAAGGAATTGGAACACTAATTAGTATACCAATAATAGTGAAAAATTGCCCCCAAATAAGGCTTTTTTTATTATTCAAAAGAAGTTTGTATATGTATTTTAAAGATATTTTTTTATTCATGGATTTATTATATCTACTTTTAGCTACAATATACGATTATTATACAGTTCTTTTGTAGTATTAAAATAAAAAAGTTGGGTTGTATGCGAAGAGGATTTTTACTGTTTTTTTTGTTATTTGGAGTTACTTTTGCAAAAGAGAACTATAGTCAGATGAGTACTCAAGAGTTAATTGAGATTATTGGTTTTGTTGATGAAAAAGATAGAGTATCTTTTCAAAAAGAGCTAGAGTTTAGAGTTCCAAAAATGAACTCTTTTGAAAAAACACAATATGAAAAAAGATTAAATGAAACCCCAGAAATAAAGGTAATAGAAGATGAAGAGTAAAATTTTATTATTAGAAGATGATTATAATTTAAGTGAAACTGTTGCTGAGTATTTTGAAGAAGAGGGTTTTGAAGTAATTTGTGTATATGATGGTGAAGATGCAATAACAAAAATATATGAAGAGACTTTTGATCTTCTGCTTTTAGATGTTAATGTTCCAAATAAAAATGGTTTTGAAGTTTTAAAAGAAGCTAGAGAAAATGGAAAAACAACACCAGCAATTTTTATAACATCTCTAAACTCTATGGATTCTTTAGAAGAGGGTTTTGAAAGTGGTTGTGATGATTATATTAGAAAACCATTTGAATTAAAAGAGCTACTTTTGAGAGTTCAAACTTTAATCAAAAAAGAGTTCTCAAAGAAAAATGAACTAATTAAAATTGGTTCAAATATTACTTTTAATCCTATTTCAAATGAATTAAAATGTGACAGTGAAGAAGTGAAATTAAACTTAAAAGAGTTGAAACTTCTAAAACTATTTTTACAACATCCAAATGAGCTTTTGACACATGATAGAATTTATGATTTTGTGTGGGATTATGATGAAGAGTATAGTGATAACTCTTTGAGAACTTATATAAAAAATCTTAGAAAAATTTTAGGAAAAGACACAATTGTTAGCCTTAAAAAACTCGGGTATAGATTTATCCAAGAGTGAAACTAGAACTATTATTGGGTTTAGTTTAATCTACTCAATTTTAGTTTTGGTTATTTTGGGGGTTATTACTTTTTTATATTATCAGTTTAAAAAAGATTTAATGCTCCAAGATAAAAGACAAACTCTTCAAAATTATTCAAATGACCAAATTAGTAGCTTAAAAGAGTTACATATAAATATAGATAAATCCAACATTTATCCAAGAGATGATAAGTTTAATTCAGCTATTTTTGATAGTTCAAAAAAATTGATTTTCACAACTTTAGCTATGAATGATGTAAATTTAGACGAGGTTATATATCTCAAAGATGGCTATATTCATCTAATAAAAGAGCCTGAATCATACTATTTAGGTTCTAAATATGTTATTGTTGAAATTCCTGATGATAATATTTGGTTCATAAAAATCAAATATAAAATGATTTTTTGGTTTTTTATAGCATTTTCTATATTACTATTTATTGGATATTTTATAGCAAAATTATTTTTGAGACCTATGAGAAAATCTATAGAAATTCTTGATAGATTTATAAAAGATACTACACATGAATTAAATACACCAATTGCTGCAATTTTATCAAATATACAGATGATTGATAAAAATAATATAGACGAAAAATTGGCAAAAAAGATAAATCGTATAGAAATTGGGGCAAAAACTATTTCAAATATTTATGAAGATTTGACATTTATCTCTTTAAATAATCAAATAATTTCAAATAATGAAAGATTAAATATATCAGATATTTTAAAGCAAAGGGTTGATTTTTTTAAATCAATCGCAAATAGTAAAAAAATTGAATTTCAAATGGAGATAGAAGAGAATATATTTATAGTTTGTGATGCAAAAAAACTTTCAAAATTAATAGACAATATCTTGTCAAATGCTATTAAATACAATAAATTTCAAGGCTCTATAAAAGTATCTTTAAAAAAAGGATTATTAGTAATAGAAGATAGTGGAAAAGGGCTTAGTAAAACTGATTTAAAAAGTTTGTTTACAAGATATAAAAGATTTGATAAAAGTGTTGGTGGTTTTGGAATAGGATTGAATATTGTATCAATGATTGCAAAAGAGTATGGTTTTAAAATAGATGTAATTTCAAAAGTTAATGTTGGGACAAGGATAAAGATAAAATGGCAAGATTAATGATTTTTCTGTGTTTAATGTTTGGATTTGCCTTTTCAAATCAAAAAAGTGTATATGAAAAAAATTGTTTAGCTTGTCATAATAAAATACCAGTTAGTATTGATAAATACTTTTATCGATATTTGCTTGAATATAGTAGTGAAAAAGATGTAAAAGAGGCTATGTTTTTATTTTTAAAAAATCCTACACTAGAAAAAAGTTTAATGTCGGAATCTTTAATAAAAAGATTTGGATTAAAAAAGAAAACAAAACTAAGCGATGAAGCTTTAAGAGAAGCTTTAGATAGTTATTGGAATGAATATAACCTTTTTGGAAAATTAAAGTAGTTTTTCACAATATATCCACAAATCAAGGATAATCTTTCATAATTATTATTTCAAGGAATATCTTATGAAAAAAGTTGTATCAATATTTTTAATTTCAGGCTCTTTACTTTTTGCAGATAACAATACTATTGGATTAGATACTGTTGTTGGTGCAACTTTAGGTGTTGCTATTGGAAATCAAATAGGACAAGGTAGTGGAAGAGATGCTGCAAAAGTTGCTGGAGGAATCCTAGGAGCAGTTGTAGCAAACAATACAAGACCAACTAATAACAACTATTATGGAAATTCAAATAATAATGGTTATTATGATAATGGATATGAAAGAAAAAATACATATGTAAATAATAACTACTATTACAACGACCCCTATTACAGACCTAATCCACAAATTTCAATAAATTATATTGGAGGATATTATGATAGGGGGTATTATGCACCTAGACATTTTGCTCCAAAACATCATTATAAAAAACACCATGGTCACCTACATGGACATCACAATAGACCAAATTATTATGATGGTGGAAGATCAAGCTTTTATGGTGGTTTTTCATATTCAAGATAACTCAAAGCCTTTGCTTTGAGTTAATGTATTGTAAAATACCAAATGATAATTTTAGATTTTGAAACAAATACACACAATATTGGCGATGTTTTTGAAGTTGCTGCTGTTAAAATAGACAAAGATTTTAATATTTTAGATAAATTTCACAGATACTATCTATCAAGATATCCCCTTAATTTTTACTCTTATGCTGTTCATAGACTAACTCCTGAACTAATAATTGATTATAGAAAAAATAAAACTTATAGCTCTTATTTTAATGAAGATTTAGATTTTGAAGAGTTCTGTAAAGGAAGTTCTACTTTAGTTGCTCATAATATAAATTTTGAGTTAAGACATATAAACAAAAGAGTAGTTTTTCAAAATCATATTTGCACTATGGCGCAAAATAGACAAATTGTAAAATCTTATGGAAAAAATGGAAACCTGAAAAATCCAAAATTAGATGAAACTTGTAGTTATTTTGGAATTGAGTTTGATTCTTCGAAATATCATAGCGCAACTTATGATGTTACAAAGACCTATGAAATTTTAAAAAGAATGAGCATAAAAATTTAAGAAATAAGTAAAAAATTACTCATTTCTTAATACATCAATTACATCTATCTTTGTAGCACGACTAGAAGGATAATAAGATGATAATAAAACTATTATGACTGCTCCTACAATGATAGAAATAAAATCACTAAGAGCTAAATCTAAAGGTAGTTTTGCACTTCCATAAACATCAGCTGGTAAAGATACTATATCAAAAGTATCGAGCAGAAAATAACCAATAAATCCCAGAATGATTCCTAAAATAATTCCACCAAAACCAATAATTGTTCCAACTCTTAAAAATATTGATTTTATCTCTTTTGAACTAGCTCCCATTGATAAAAGTAGGGCAATCTCTTTTCTTCTACTCATTACAGTCATTAGAAGTGAAGAAATTATATTTAGGGAAGCTACAAGAATTATTAGCATTAAAACTATAAATAGGGCTGTTTTTTCCATTTTCATAGCTGCAAAAAAGTTTCCATTTTGTTGCCACCAACCAACAATTCCAACTCCATCATCTTTTAGAGTAACTTTTAATTTTTCAATATCACCAAAAGCATCATCTGAAAGTATATGAATTCCATCATATATGTTTGATTCTTTTTGGAGTAAAGTTTGTAATGCTTCAATAGTTGTGTACATATAAGCTTTATCGTAGGCATTTAATCCTGATCTAAATGAACTTAGATAGTTAAATCTTTTCATTTTAGGCATCAAAGAAAAACCAGCGGGATTTAACTCTGTAAAATATAAAGTTACTTTACTGTCGTAAGCTAGAAGAAGTTTATCACTTATTCCAATACCTGTTATTAAATCAAATTTATTTATTAACTGATCTTTTATAGCCTCTTTATAAATAGGATTAATCTCAGCTTCATTTTGTGGGATAACCCCAAAAATCATACCTCCGCTCATATTATCACCATTTTGTACAATTGCTTGAGTTGAAACAAAAGGTGAAAATTTAAGGTTTGGATACTCTTTTGTAAGTTTATTTAATAGCTCTTCATTTACACTATTTGCCGTTTTTGGATAAATTGTAAGTGGATAATTCATAGTAAAAAGTTTTCTTTCAAACTCTTTTGCTGTTCCATTCATAATAGCCATAGATAAAATTAGAACCATAACCCCAATAGCTACTCCTATGAATGCTAAAATAGCACTAATAGAAATAAACGGATTTTTTTTATCAAATCTAAGATATTTTTTTACAATAAAATTTACTAAAGCTTTATTCAAATTAATTTCCTGCAGCAAGTCCTACTTTAGGACCACTTTTACCACAACATTGTTTATATTTTAAACCACTTCCACAAGGACAAGCATCATTTCTTGCAATTTTTTTGTCACTATTTAAAACAGCTTCTCTTGCTTTATTTGTAGTTTGGTGCTCAACAGCTTTTTCCATAGATGCTTTCACTTTTTCTAAAGCCTCTTTTTCTTCTTTACTTTGAAGTTGAACAGCAAAAAGTATTTTTATAATTTCTAATTTGATATTAGAAACTAGCTCAACAAACATATTGTAAGACTCTTTTTTATACTCTACAAGTGGATCTTTTTGATTATATCCTCTAAGCCCAATACCTGTTTTTAGAGTATCCATTGAGTATAAATGTTCTCTCCAAGCATTATCTAAAATTTGAAGATATAAAATTCTTTCTATTTCACTTCTTTGTTTTGGATCAGCTACACTCATTTTTTGTTCATAAACATCTTTTAAAATAGTAATCAATTTATTTTCTAAAGAGTCATAATCTTCACTTTTTATATCACTTTCTTCAATAATAAAATGAAGTTCTTCTTTGAATTTTGCAACTATTTCTGAATAATTAAACTCATCTTCACTCATTCCTTGGAAAATATTTGCATGAGATAAGAGATTTTGTACATAATCAATTCTATTTTCATCTATTTTAGACTTAATATCAAAATCTTCTTTTAGTAAATCATCCCTAAAGCTATAAATAACTTTTCTTTGTTCATTTGCAACATCATCATACTCTAAAAGATGTTTTCTACTTTCAAAGTGCATTGACTCAACTTTTTTCTGAGCATTTTCAACAGCTCTTGTAACCATTTTTGACTCAATATATTCACCTTCTTTAATTCCAAGTCTTTCCATAATTCTTTTTATTTTATCACTACCAAAGATTCTTAAAAGATTATCTTCTAAAGATAGATAAAATTGAGATTCTCCAACATCTCCTTGTCTTCCACTTCTTCCTCTTAGCTGATTGTCAATTCTTCTACTTTCATGTCTTTCAGTTCCTATTATTGCTAATCCTCCAAGAGCTAATATTTCAGGAGTAAGTTTAATATCGACTCCCCTTCCTGCCATATTTGTAGCAATTGTTACTGCACCTTTTTGACCAGCATCAGCAATAATTTTTCCCTCTTTTTCATGTTGTTTTGCATTTAAAACAGTATGAGGAATCTTCTTGTCAGCTAAAATTTTATGAAGTTGTTCACTTTTTTCAATAGAAGCTGTTCCAACAAGTACAGGTTGCCCTTTTTCATGGTATTCTTTGATTTTTTTACAAACTGCTTCAAATTTTTCTCTTTCACTTTTGTAAATTAAATCACTTTTATCAATTCTTTGAACTTTTAAATTTGTAGGAATAGATACAACATCCAAGTTATAAATTTGTGCAAACTCTGTTGCTTCTGTTTGAGCTGTTCCTGTCATTCCTGAAAGTTTTTTATACATTCTGAAGTAATTTTGGTAAGTTGTATCGGCTAAAGTTTGACTTTCATCTTGAATAGCAACTTTTTCTTTTGCTTCAATTGCTTGATGTAAGCCTTCACTAAATCTTCTTCCTTCACTAAGTCTTCCTGTAAACTCATCAACAATAA
>CAYLKG010000061.1:0-10433 GCA_964384195.1 uncultured Aliarcobacter sp.
TGACAAATGCCTTAATTAAGGTATTTGTAGTGTTCTTCAGGAGTGACTAAATATTTCATCTAGGCCTCTTTTACAGATGGCTGGAATAATTGCTTATTCACATCATGAAAAATATGATGGAACAGGTTATCCGCAAGGTTTAAAAGGTGAAAATATTCCACTTTATGGAAGAATCACTGCTATTGCAGATGTTTTTGATGCCTTATCTCAAAATAGAGCCTATAAAAAAGCTTGGTCACTTGATGAAATTTTAGAATACATCAAAAAAGAAGAAGGAACTTATTTTGATCCTATTTTGGTTGATTTATTTTTCAAAAATCTTGATAAGATATTAGAAATTAAAAAAGAGTACAAAGATTAAATAAATATTTCTTATATTTTGAAAAACTTTTAATTATATTATAATTTTTATTTATAATTAAAGTTTAAAAAGTCTCTTTTTTAGGTATAATCTTCGAATTATTTTACATAGGAAAAATTATGAAGAAAATTTATCTAAGCTTATTAATTTCTAATTTTTGTTTTGCTCAATCTATAAATTTTCATGAAGCTTTGAATCAATCTTTACAAAATAGTAAGGATTTAAAAAAACAAGAGCTTAATATAAAGATTTCAAAAGAAGATACAAAAAATATCACTGCTTCAAATTATGGAGTTTTATCTTTAAATTCAAATATTAGTCGAACAAATCATGCTGGATATGTTTTTATGGGAAAATTATCTAGTAGAGAAGCTACTTTTAAAGATTTTGGTTTTACAAATAGTGCTATGAACGAAGCTATGAACGGAAATAATGTTACACCAGATAATCTAAACTACCCAGAAGATAGAACTGCTATAAATAATTTCATAAGCTATGATTTACCACTTTTTACAGGATTTAAACTAGAAAATCACAAAGACATTTCAAAACTTCAAGAAAAAGCAAATGAGCTTTTATACAATCTTGATAAGAAAAATTTAGAAGTAGAAGTATTAAAAGCCTACAATCAAGCTGTTTTGGCAAAAGATTATTTAAAAACAATGCAGAGTGCTAAAAAGAGTATAGAATTTATTCATAATGGTGCACAAGAATTTCATAAAAATGGTCTTGTAACAAAAATAGATGTAAATGAAGCAAAAGTTTATATGTTAAACATAAACTCAAAACTAGTAGAAGCTCAAAATAATTTTGATTTAGCTTTGGCATATCTGAGATTTCTCACATCAAATGAAGCTATTAGCGATGTAGAAAATATTGAAAATATCTATTTTAATTTAGAAGATGAAGAAGAACTTTATAAAAAAGCTCTTGAAAAAAGAGATGAAGTTGCTTTACAAAAAATATCAATAAATGCAAATAGTAAAAATGTAGATGCTCAAAAAAGCGAATACTATCCACAAGTTTTCACGCATTTAGAGTATGGATTAAATGACAATAAATTTACAACTGAAAAAGACAAAGATTATTATACGGCTCTTTTGGGTATTAGTTTGACTATTTATGATGGAACAAGAGGTGCATTAGTAGAAAAAGCAAGACTTGAAGAGTTAAAAGCTAAACTTGATTATGAAAAATTAAAAGATGGTATTAAACTTGAACTTGAAAAAGCTATACTTGATTACAAAGCAAAACAAGCAGTTTTAAAAGAGAAAACACAAGCCAAAGAGCTTGCAAGTGAAGTTTTAAATCAAGCAAAACTTCAATATAAAAATAGATTAATCTCAATGACAACTTTACTTACACAAGAGACAAATTTCCAGCAAAGTCAAACTATGCTTTTAAATGCAATTTACGATAACTCTTTAGCTCTTGCTAATTTAAATTTAGTCTTAGGTAAAAATCTTAAATCAGAGGATGAAAAATGAAAAAACTACTAATAATAACTCTATTTTTAACAAATATATTTGCAAATCAACTTGAGCTTGATGGTGTAGTTGAATCACAAAATGAAAAAATTATCTCTAGTAAAATGATGGGATACATCACAAAAGTAAATGTAAATGAAGGTGATAATGTAAAAAAAGGTGATATTTTGTATGAAATTGACCCAACAGATATTGTTCATAATACTCAAATAGTAAGTAATCAAGTAAAAACTCTTGAAATAAATCTAAAAAGATATAAAAATCTTTTAGACCAAGATTTAGTTTCAAAATATGAGTATGAACAGTTGGAGCTAAATTTAATAACAGCAAAAGCAAAACTAAATGAATTAAATGCAAACTCAAATTATTTAAAAGTAAAAGCACCAAATAACTCTTTAGTTATAAAAAAATCAATCAAAGAGGGTGAAATGGCAATGCCTGGTATGCCTCACCTAATTCTAACTGATTTAGATTCTTTAATAATCAAAGCAAATATTGCAGAATCAAATATGAAATATCTTAAATTAAATCAAGAGGTAAATGTTGAAATTCCTTCAGCAAATTTTTCATCTAAGGGAAAAATTATTGCAATATTTCCAAATATAGTATCAAATACTCACTCATTTATCATAAAAGTATCGTTTGATAAAAAAGATTTTCAAATTTATCCATCAATGTACTCTAAAATATCTATAAATTTGGATAAAAAAGATGAGTGAAATAAGTAACAATAATCTAAATATTGCAGGAAAAATTGCAAAGATTTTTATACAACACCCTTTAACTCTTATTTTGGGAATTTTTATTTTGGTTTTGGGATTTTTTTCTCTTCAAATTATGCCAAAAGAGGAAAATCCGCAAATAAAAGTAAGTGGTGGAGTTGTTATTGTTGCACTTCCTGATGCAAAAGCTAGTGAAGTTCAAAAAGTAATAATCGAGCCTTTAGAGAAAAAAATAAGAGAGATAAAAGGAGTTGAACATATCTATTCATATGCAAAAGATAGCGTAGGAATTGTTCAAGTTCAATTTTTTATTGGAGAGAATAAAGAGGAATCTAACCTAAAACTTTATGACCAAGTTATGAGAAATATGGATTTAATGCCAAAAAAAGCGATGCAACCAATAGTAAAAACTATGGATATAGACACAGCAATTCCAATAGCAACAGTTGCTTTTTATAGTGCAAAAAAAGATGATGTTGATATTTTAAATCAAACTGAACTTTATAATATTGTAAATCCTTTGACAAAAGAGATAAATAGAATAAAAAATGTAGCTTTAGTTGAGCTAAAAGGTGAAAAAAAAGAGCAATTTAATATTTTAGTTGATATAAATAAATTAAGCTCATATAACCTATCTTTAGCTTTTATTGCAAAACAAATAGAAGCTTTAAATTTTAATACTCCAAATATATCAAATTACTCAAAAGATGGTAAATTTAATGTTTTTTCAATTGAAAAAGGGGTTGAAACTATAAAAGATTTAGAAAATCTAATCATCTCATATAATTTTCAATCTCCAATATACTTAAAAGATATAGCAAAAATTGAAAAATCTTATAATATTCAAAATAAAAAAGATGCTTATATCTACACAAAAAATGAAGCAGGAATTTTTGAAGAGAGCAATCAAATAACTCTTATGGCTTCAAAGCTAAAAGGTGCAAATTCTGTAACTATAAATGAAGAGATTTTTGAATATTTAAATAACAAAAAAGATGAATTAGCACAAAAAAATGTAAAATTCACAATTACAAGAGATGATGGATACACTGCAAATAATGCTGTAAATGCACTTGTAAAAGACCTTCTAATATCTATTGTAATAATTTCAATTTTACTTATCTTTACTCTTGGATTTAAAGAAGCTATGATAGTCTCTTTAACTGTTCCTATGATTTTATCTTTGACGCTATTTATTGGTTTTTTAATGGGTGAAACAGTAAATAGAATAACACTTTTTGCACTAATTGTATCTTTGGGAATGCTTGTAGATGCTGCTATTATTGTTATTGAAAATATTCATAGACACAAAAAAGAGAATCCAACAATAGACATAAGAATTCTTAGTATAAATGCTACAAATGAGATAGGAAATCCAACAAATGTTGCAACAATAGCAATTATTATGGTATTTGTTCCAATGTTTTTTGTTGGTGGAATGATGGGTGAGTTTATGCACCCTCTTCCTGTTTTTGTACCAATTTCACTAGCCGTTTCACTATTTATTGCATATGCTTTTACTCCATATTTTGTAAATAAGTTTTTAGGTGGTAAAAAATGAGATTAGAAAAAATAGTTTTAAATATTTTAAATAGAAAAAAAAAGATATTTTTGGTCTATCTTATAACTTTAATACTTTTTATTTTGGCAATTTTATCTTTTCCAACAAATATTTTAAAAGCAAAAATGCTTCCTGATAAAGACTCTGATAGCTTTTCAATCTATATTGATTTAAAAGATGGCTCAAGCAAATATGAGACAAAAGAGGTAGTTGATTGTGTAGTAAAAAATCTTGAAAAAGAAGAGAATATTTTAAATATTTCAGCTTTTTTATCGCAAGGTCAACCAATAGATTTTGCAGGAATGGTAAAACAAAGTTCACTAAAAGATAAAGAGTCACAAGCTGAACTTATGATAAATATTAAAAGATTTAAGAATAGAGATATTACAAGCTACAATCTAATTAATAATCTTAGAGAAAAAGTACAAAATAGTTGCCAAAAAGATGAAACAGTTATAAAATTTATTCAACTTCCAGCAGGTCCTCCTGTTTTATCTTCACTTGTTGCTGAAATTTATGGTGGAAATAGTTTTAAATCAAGAAGAGATTTTGCAATAGAAGTTGCAAAAATCTTCAAAAATCAAAACACTTTAGTAGATATAGATATTCTTGCAAGTAAAGATTTCAAAACTTATAGTTTATCTGTAAATAGCAACAAGACAATTATGAGTGGTGTTGATTTGGAGCATCTAAAAGCAACTTTATATCTTGCATTTGAAGGTATGGAAATATCTGTTGTAAATGATAAAGATGCGCAAAGTCAAATCCCAATATTTTTAAGACTTGATGATAGTAAAATTTTAAATGATAACTCTAAAGAGGCACTAAATTCAAAACTAAATAGTCTAAAAATAGTAAATAATATGGGTCAAATGATTAGTGTTTCAGAATTAGTTTCTATTAAAGAGAGCGTAAAAGAGCCAACTCTTACATCAAAAAATCTAAAACCTATTATAAATGTCATAGCCGAAACTTCAAATGATAGTCAAATATACCCTCTTTTAAGCTCAAGAGAAGAGATGATAGAAAAGTTCTCTAATAAATATGAAGTTATTAAAACAGATATGTTGAATCTTTCATTTATAGATAAAAATACAAAAGAGAAATTTGATTTAGTTTTTGATGGAGAATTGCAAGTTACAATTGATACATTTATTGATTTAGGAACAGCGTTTATAATAGCTTTGATTTTAATATTCTTACTTATGGTTGTTTATTATAAAAATTTTGCATTAAGTGGAGCAATTGTTTTATCAAGTTTTATATCAATTATTGGAGTTATTTTTGCTCATATTATTATGGATATTTTCACAAAAGATACCTTTTATTTAACAGCAACTTCACTTATTGGATTTATAGCTTTAATTGGAATAAACTCAAGAAACTCAACTTTGATTATTGATTTTGCAAAGCAGTTGGTAATTGAAGAGAAACTAGAAATTAATCACGCTATTGCAAAAGCAGCAGCAACTAGGTCAAAACCAATAATTTTAACTGTTTTAGTTTTAGTCTTTGCAAGTAGCCTAATAGCAAATGATGCGGTTTTTGGAGGTCTTGGAGTTGCACTTATTGGTGGAACTTTAATATCTTATGTTGTTTCTATGTTTTTTGTACCTATTGTTGTAAGAAATAGCTTGAAAAAAATTTTAAAACAGGCTTAAAATGAGAGAAAAAATAAAAAAGTTTTTAAAAGAGATTTTAAAATATACATTATTACTTGTAATAGTCTTAAATGTAGTAAGTTATTACAATTCACTTGATTTAAACAAAGAAAAACTAGATATTAAAACTTTTACTCTAATAGATGGTAGCAAATTTATTTTACAAAATGACAAACCAATTTTAATAAACTTTTGGGCCACTTGGTGCCCTGTTTGCAAACTTGAAGAGTCAAGTATAGAAAAAATATCAAAAGATTTTCAAGTAGTAACTATTGCTACGCAATCGGGTAGTAGTGCTGAAGTAAAAGAGTATTTAAACAAAAACAATCTATCTTTTATTGTTGTAAATGATGAAGATGGAACTTTGGCTCAAAGGTTTAATATAAAAGCCTATCCGACAACTTTTATCTATGATAAAAATCAAAATCTTAAATTTAGTGAAGTTGGATATAGCTCATATTTTGGATTATATTTAAGATTACTTTGGAGCCAATTTTAAATTTATTTTTGTGATATAATCTTCAAAAGGTCAATGTTCTTTAAAAGAGGTCAAAATGAAAGTATTACTAACAGGCTCTACAGGATATATTGGAAGAAGATTAAAGCAAAAACTTTTAAATGATAAAAATGTAGAATTAAAACTTCTTGTAAGAAACAAAAAAAGTGTCTCAATTCAAAATGAAAAAATTGAAATTATAGAGGGTGATACTTTTAGTATACCAAGTCTAAAAGAGGCTTTAAAAGATGTTGAAGTCACTTATTATTTAATTCACTCTTTAAGCAATGAAAACTACAAAGACCTAGATAAAATCTCAGCTCAAAATTTTTTACAAATTGCCAGTGAATGTGGTGTTAAAAGAATAATTTATTTAGGTGGTTTAGGAGTTAAAAATGAAAATACAAGCGAACATCTTTTAAGTAGAATAGAAACTGGTGAGATTTTAAGCTCAAGCAAGGAAGTTCAAACTATTTGGCTTCGAGCTGGTGTAATTATTGGTTCTGGAAGTGCTAGCTTTGAGATTATTAGAAACTTAACAGAAAAACTTCCAATAATGACAACTCCAAAGTGGGTAGATACAAAAGCCCAACCAATAGCCCTAAATGATGTTTTATCATATTTACATGATTCTTTATATCTAAATATTAAAGAAAATTTAGTTGTAGATATTGGAAGCGAACAGTTAAGTTACAAAAATATGATGC
Source organism: uncultured Aliarcobacter sp. (assembly GCA_964384195.1). Classification (GTDB taxonomy): domain Bacteria; phylum Campylobacterota; class Campylobacteria; order Campylobacterales; family Arcobacteraceae; genus Aliarcobacter. The sequence continues at coordinate 6,996 of CAYLKG010000061.1, forward strand.
TAAAAACTGCTGAAGTTTTGGGATTAAAAAGATACTTAATAACTTTTCCTTTTATGAGTATAAATCTCTCATCTTATTGGCTAAACCTTTTTACACCTGTAAATTTTAAAGTTGCAAAAGCTTTAATTGAAGGCTTAAAATCAGAAGTAATAATACAAAACGATAATGCAAAAATATATTTTCCACACATTGTTCCTATTTCATATGAAGAAGCTGTAAGAAATGCCATAAAAGAGATAGAAAACGATCAAGTAATTAGCAGATGGAGTGACAAAGGTGATGGAATTTGGGAAAAAAATCCTCAAAATGATATCTCAAAAGCTGTTTTTATAGATAGAAAAGAGCTTGATATTTCTGCTTTAGATGCTTCAAAAGTTTATCAAGCTTTTATTAGTATTGGAGGAGTTAATGGTTGGTTTGATTTTGATTTTTTATGGGAATTAAGAGGAATTATTGATAAATTAGTTGGTGGTGTTGGGCTAAAAAGAGGAAGAAGAAGCCAATGTGATTTAAGAATTAGTGATTGTTTGGATTTTTGGAAAGTTATTGATTTAAAAGAGAATGAAAGACTGCTTTTATACGCTCAAATGAAGCTTCCAGGAGTTGCTTGGCTTGAATTTAAAATTAAAGATAATAAACTAATTCAAACAGCCTATTTCTATCCAAAAGGAGTTTTAGGAAGATTATATTGGTATATTTTAGTTCCTTTGCACTATTTTGTGTTTAACAATATGATAGAGAGTATTATTAAAAAAGCAAAACAGAACTAAGTCAAAAAATAAAGCTTTAGATTTCTAAAGCTTTTATCTCTTCAACTCCTTTTTTTAATCTTTGCAAACCATCTTTTAAGGTATTTAGTGGACAAGCTATATTTACTCTTATAAAATTATCTCCATCTTCCCCGAAAGTAACTCCTGAAATTACTCTAAGTTTGGCTAACTCTTCAAGTTTTTTAGCGAATTTTGCAGAACCTATTTTCAAACTTGAAATATCAATCCATAAAAGATATGTAGCTTCAGGAGCTACTACTTTTAACTCTGGGATACTATTTTTTAAATATTCAATCAAATAATCTTTATTATTTTCTAAGTAAACCAAAAGTTCATCAAGCCAATCTTCACAGTTTTCATAAGCAGTTATTAAAGAGTCTATTCCAAAAACATTTAAACTATTTATCTCATTTTTACTCAAAGTAGCATTTAGTTTTGCTCTTAAATCTTTATTTGCTACAACAATATTTGAAGCTTTTAATCCCGCTAAATTAAAAGTTTTTGTAGCCGATGTACAAGTTACTGAATTTTGTAAAAACTCTTCACAAATTGAAGCAAAAGGGGTAAAAGAGAAGTTTTTAAAAACTAAATCTCTATGTATTTCATCACTTACAACTAAAACTTTGTATTTTAAACAAAGTTTTCCCATCTTTTCTAACTCTTCTTTACTCCAAACTCTTCCAACTGGATTGTGAGGATTGCAAAGAATAAAAAGCTTAATATTTTCATTTTTCAGTTTCTCTTCAAAATCTTCAAAATCTATTTTATAAAAGTTATTTTCAAATACAAGTTTATTTGTAATTGCATTACAGCTATTATTATTTATACAAATATTAAAATAGTGATAAACAGGAGATTGAATCAAAATATTATCCCCTACTTTACAAAATGTTTGAATTATAGAACTCAAAGATGGAATAACTCCTGTTGTTGGTAAAATATACTCTTTTTTTATCTCGAAATTGAATCTTTTTTTCCACCAATTTATCTCAGCATTGTAATACTCATTTGGTATCATCGTATATCCAAAAACTCCATGAGAAGCTTTTTTTATAATACTTTCTACTATTTTAGAAGCAACTTCAAAATCCATATCAGCAACCCACATAGGTAAAACACCATCTTTTGTTGTATCCCACTTATAGCAATTTGTATTTTTTCTATCTATAATTTTGTCAAAATCGTATTTCATAATATATTCCTATTTAAAAAAATTTAGTATTTAGTTTTTATTGTATCACATCAAATGGAAAAATTTCTCTACTAAAAAGCAGTTATTTAAGATAAAGTTTTTTTATGAAATTAGCAATAGTAATATTTAGAAATAATCTAAGAATAGATGATAATTATAGTTTATACAACGCTTGTAGTGAAAATGATAATGTTTTAGGACTTTACTCTACTGAAATACTAGAGGGTGAAATATTTGGTTTTAAAAAATGTAACATTTTTAGAGAGAAGTTTATAAAAGAATCTTTAATGAATTTAAAAAACAATTTATTAAGCTACAACATAAATTTATGCTTTACAGAAGTTATTGAAAAAAGTTTAGAAAAATTATCAAATTTGTATGAAATTACTATTTATTTTGATGAAGAAGTAGGAATTGAAGAGAAACTTTTTGAAGATAAATTAAAAAAATACAAGTACAAATCATATTTTAATCAAACTATGATAGTGCCATTTAGTTTTGATTATAAAAAAAGCTTTTCAAGTTTTAGAACTAAAGCTGAAAAATTAGATATTTTAGAGCCACTTCCTGAAATTAACAAAAAAAATTTTATAGATTTTGAAACCATAAAATTTGAAATTCCAACTATTAAAATAAAAAACAGTAACGCAATTTTATTTAAAGGTGGAGAAGATGAGGCTCTTAAGCAATTAAAAAATTATCTTCCAAAAATTCATGAATACAAAAAAACTAGAAATGAGATGAGTGGCTTTTATAACTCTACAAAATTCTCACCTTATTTAGCAATTGGTTGCGTTAGCCCAAAAAGAATCTATTATGAAATAAAAAAACAAGAAATATTAACTCATAAAAGTGAGTCTTCATATTGGATATATTTTGAACTTCTTTGGAGAGAATTTTTTCATTTAGTTATGAAACAAAGCCAAAATAAACTATTTTTAAAATCAGGAATAAAAGAGGTAAATTATAATTTTAAAAGTGATAAAAAGATTTTAGAAGAGTTTTTTAGTGCAAATACTCAAGTTGATTTAATAGATGCAAGTATAAATGAACTCAAATCAACTGGTTGGCTAAGTAATAGAAACAGACAATTAGTAGCTAGTTATTTTGTAAAAAATCTAGGACTTGATTGGAGGTTTGGAGCTGCTTTTTTTGAGAGCTTTTTACTTGATTATAATCCTGCTTCAAACTATGGAAATTGGGCTTATCAAGCATATGTAGGCAATGACTCATCTTATAGAATATTTGATATACAAAAACAGTCAAATATGTATAATGGTGATGATTATATAAATAAATGGCTAGAAAAATCAAAATCTAAATCTAAAATAAATATAAATTATGAAAAGATGATTGAAGAGGTAAAAAATGAAGTTTTTGGAAATTAAAAAGCTATATAAAGCCAATAAAAAATAATTATTTTTGAGACCGTTAAATATTCCGTGTCAAAGTAATTCTGATAGGAGAAATCCTATC
>CAYLKG010000062.1:0-10088 GCA_964384195.1 uncultured Aliarcobacter sp.
CTTTTTATAAAATTACTCTGTTTTAAAATAGAACTAAAATTTATATCTCTTAAAATAGACAATATTGGATTTTTTAATACATTGTTCATAGCAGTTTGGATAAAATTATCAACACCCATAAAAATACCTTTTATAATTGATTTGTGGTGATGAAATTATATCAAAAAGTGTCTATTTATGGGCTTTATAAAGCTTTTATACATAAGAAATTGATGATTTTTTTATGTGCGAAAGTTGAGAAAATAAATAAAAAAACCATTCTAAAATATAAAAGAAATTTAATAATTCCTCTTATCTCATATCTAAATAATTTATGAAGTTTTCTGTCATCCTATCAAATCTATATATTTGTTTTCCTTTATTTCCTTGAAAAAACTCTTTTGCATCACTTTCTAGAGCAAAAGGAATAAGATCATCACCACCAACGCTCATAATGTTACTTCCAAAAACATAATAAGCCGTTTTAGCATTTATTAACTTTTTGTTTTTATAGTCTGTTACATAAACACTTTTAACACTATCTTGCCCCACTCTTTTCTGCTCGATTAACATATATGCAAAGGTATATTTTGGAGAGCTAAGAGCAATAATACTTCCATCCTTTAACTCTACATAACCTGCCCAATCTTTATGCTTATCTATATCTACATTTTTAATTGGACAAACTTCTTGTACTAATTTACTAATTTCTTTATAGTTTTTTCCCAATATCTCAGCAGAAAACAAAGATGAAACTAAAATAAAAAATAAAAAAATAATTCTTTTCACACTAAATCCTTTTTTTTAAAAACTAAATATCCAAAAACACTAAATATAACTCCAATAATAATTGGATAAACAATACAATAAATTGAAATTAACTCTTTACCAAACTCATCCATAATAAAATAACTAGCCGGTCCAATTACAGATAATTCTGGATCAAAGAGGGCAATAGCTCCTATTCTAAATACTTGTAATGGATTAGCCAAAGCTACAGCATAAACCAATTCTGGACTTGCTGTTGATTTTATTAAGAAACCTATTAATAATAAATCTATTAAAGCCAAAAGCAATAACCATACAAAAAATGCAATTCCAAGAGCCACATCTTGAGTTTTTACAATTGAAGATATAAAGAAGCTTAAGCCTAAAAAACAGATATTAATAGCAATAATTAAAGCCATATAATAAAAGAATTCTTCCCAAGGAACATTTGCTCCTTTAAATATTCCCCAAACCAATGCTAAAATCAAAGCTCCAATAATTGGAATAGTTACCGTAAAAAGTTTTCCTAAAAACTTACCAAAGAAATATTCTTTTAATGAAATAGGAAAAGATAGCATATACTCTAGAATATTACTATCTCTTTCCCCTGCTATTGTTTTTACAGTATTTATTAGAATAAAAATAGGAACTATAACTATACAAATTTCTATAAAAATAAGCAACAATCTACTTAATCCACTAAATCCTTGAATTCTTGACTCTGTAATTCCAGTTATAAAAAATAAAGCAATAATTCCACCAAAAATCAAAGTATATACCAAAAACCATTTAGATCTTAAAGCCTCATTTACATCAGTTTTTAAAACTAGAAAAAGATTTTTCATTATTTATGCCCCATATGTCCTGAGTGATTTGATTTATTTTTCATTTTTTTCTCTTTTACTTTCTGGACTACATGGGTAAATTCAAAATTTTCACCATCTTGTTTTGATTCATATGCACTAAATCCAAAATCCATAGGAGTTGTTGCTCCAAAAGTCCAAAATGCTTTTTTGGCATCTATCCATTTTCCACTATTTGCATCTGCTACATAAATAATTGCTTCATTTTTCCATGAAATTTCACTTTCTTCAAACCATAAAATAGCACATCCTATGTCATCGTGGTAGTAACTCTTTCCATCTTGTGGATTCACAACTTGAACAGCATAATTTCTATCACTAATAATCATTTTACATCGTTCACAAACTTCTCTATCAAACTTCACTTCTTTTGGTTTAGTATTAACCTCTGAATTACAAGCTGTAAAAAACAATCCTAAAACAATAAACACTAAAAAATTAAATTTTTTCATCTAAAATAACCTTTCCTAAATCGAGTTCTATCTTTCTATTAACCAAATTCAAAACTTCTTCTATGCGATGACTAATAAATATTATTAATCTATTTTTGTTGTACTCTTTCATAATTTCATAAAAGTTCTCCCTTCCTTTTGGATCAAGATTTGCCGTTGGCTCATCGAATATAAATATTTCTGGATTTTTTGCAATTGCAATAGCTATTAAAAGTTTCTGTTTCATTCCACCTGAAAGCTTAAAGAAAACCTTCTTCATATGCTCATTTAAATCTAAATCCATTTTTAAACAAAGCTCGACAACACTTTTTTTACTAATATTACTTGAATGTATAGCAAAATTTATAAGCTCTTCTACTGTTAATTTAATAGGTGGTGGAAGTTGTGGCACAAAACCTACTTTTGAAATCGTATCAACTCTGTTTTTAAATGGATTATTTCCAGCTACTTCTATTGTTCCACTGCTGGGAATATATTGACCTAATATGCTCCGTATTAAAGTTGTTTTTCCAGCACCATTTTGTCCCATAATTATTACACTATCTCCCTTATTTAGCTCCAAAGAAATATTATCTAAAGAGTTTTGAACTCCAAAGGTTTTTGTAAGATTCTTAATTTTTATCATATTAACTTCTTTAATTTAGTTTCAAAATTTAGTGAATCATTGTGGCATACTTCAACACATCTTCCACAAAGTGTACAATCTCCACTAATAACTGTTTGTTCTTTTTTATTATTTATATTTGCATTTTTCTTTGTAATATCTAAAACATGAGGAACTAAACAGACATTTGCACAAACTCTACAATGATCACAACTATCATCCCAAACAATTTTTGTTGTACTTCCCCAACCAATAAAACTATATGTTGTTCCAATAGGACAAACATATCTACACCAAAATCTTTGAGAAAAAAATGTATCAATCAAAAACACAGCTACTACAAATGCTAAAGCTATACTATAACCATAAATTAATGCTCTTGAGATTATTCCAACTACATTTATTATCTCAAACACTAAATATCCACTAACAAAGGCCAAAAATAGAAATATTGCCCAAAATATATATTTTATATTATGGTTAAACTTATACGATTTTATAAGCTTTCTTTTTTTTAAATATCTATGTAATTTTTCTGATATTTCGCCTAAAATTGTATATGGACAAACCCACGAACAATATGCTCTTCCACCCATTATTAAATAGATAACAACTATTGTTAAAGTTCCAATAGTTAAGTTTATTGGAATATGATGTGTACTTGCAAAAACTTGCAAAGTCATAAAAGGATCTGTTAAGTGAAAACCTAAAAATCTAGAACCACTTAAATCTCCTTCTAGCATCTGTAAATCAATGTAGTATGAAAGAATAAATAACAAATGCACAAAAATAACCACAAACCATCTATAAAATCTAATTCCTAACTTTTTCTTACCATCTTTATTTGTAGTAATAAAGGTATCAAAAAAACCTGTATCTTCTATAGTTGCTCTTGTATTATACTTATCCATTAATAGTCTCTATTTAAAACTAGCTATCTCTAGTGCTAGTTTTTTTAAATCTTCATCACTTATATTATTTAATAAACCTACCATTAAAGAGTTTGGTACTCTATTATGTTTATAATCATCGAGTCTTTTTACAATATCTTCATAAGATTTTCCAGCAATCATTGGAGCTACTTTTGTACCTTCACCTCCTTTTCCATGACAAGAAGAACAAGATGTTTTGTAGTATTTACTAACCTCATAATCACTCTTTGCTCCAGCTTGTTTTTTTAAATCTTCTACATATTTTTCTTCTTCACTCTTTTCTACTTTTGGCTCAACTTTTGCAACTTTCTCCTCTACTTTCTCTACAACATCAACCTTTTTAGAACTCTCTTGAGAAAGAACTAAAAATAACAAAGCAAAGATTATAGCAATTAAAGCTATTCCAACAATATTTTTTGTTTTCATCTATCTACTCTCCCTTACCTCTTTATTTAATTGAGCTATTTCATTAGCCAAACTTCTAATCTCTTCATCAGCCATTTTTGAAATCAAATCTTTCATAAATACATTTTTTTTCTCACCTGTTTGATAAACCTTTATAGCCTGAAATATATCATCTTCGTTTTTATCTAACAATGATGGTCCAATAACTCCATTTGCATAGTTATCATGACAAGCTGAACATTTTTGCATATAGTTTTTACTAAGTCTTTGAGATAGTATCTTTGCATTTAACTTCTCATAGCTATTTTTAATAGAGATTAAAGCTCCTAACTCTTTTGTTAAAGCAGTCTCTTCTCCACTAGGTGAGATTTTAACAACCCTATTTCCATCATAATCATAAGAGATAAAAGGATTATCTTTTTCAATAACTGTTTTATTCTCAGTAATAGTAATTCTTTGATTTAAAGGAGCTTTTACCTCCTCTTTTACTTGCTCATTTTTTGTTTTTTCCTCTTCTTTATTATCACTACAAGCAACAAACAATGAAGCAATAATCAAACTAATAAATACTTTTTTCATCAATATATCTCCTTATAATCAACTCTTGGAATAATCACAATAGCAGCCTCGCCACTAGCAGGGCAAAGTTCTTCACAAACTCCACAACCAACACATTGGCTTCTTACCTCTGGATAAAAATTTCCTTTATTATCACTAACCATTGCTATTGCCTTGTCCTTCTCAGGGTATGGACATAAATCAGCACAAATAGTACAAGGTTTACCTACATAATTTTGTAAATCATCAACTACTTTTTGCTCTCTCTCATTTTTATTTGAATGTTTTAAAATTTCAGCAATATCTTCTTGTTTTACATTTTGTCCTTTCAAAGCTAAGCATTTACTTGGATTCTTAAGCATTGCTACTCCCATCTTCACTTGTTGTGCTGTTGTAACATCGTGATTTAAAGAACCACTAGGACAAGCAAGAACACAAGGAAGTAAATCACACAAATAACACCCTCGCTCTCTTGCATTTACATAAGGTGTTCCTATACTATTTCCAGAAGTAATATCAAGAAGTGATAGTGTATGGTATGGACAAACTTGTACACACTGCCCACACTTTATACAAGTAGATAAAAACTCTTTTTCATTTAAAGCTCCAGGTGGTCTTAAAAGTGTAGTTTGTGCATTTAATCTTGGAGCTAAAAATATTCCTGAACCTATTAATGATCCAAAAAATAGTGATCCAACTCCTAGTTTTACAAAATCTCTTCTTTTTTCATCATTTTTATTTTGCAATTTTATACTCCATCATTGGTTTATTATCAACTGCTAAAAGTTCTGGTTCTGAAAATGGAATAAATTTTGCTAAAAAATTTAGTAAATCCATAATAACTGAACCATAAAAAAACTTCACATTTGGATTATAAAGCCATAATTTATCAGCATAAACATAGTGTTTATATGGAATATCTCCATATCCATCACCATTTTTATCAAATCCTTCATACATATCCCAGTAGTTTCCACTCCAATCATTTATATCAAGATTATTTCTAGGAGTATCACTTACTACAGGTTCTATATTTCCTTTAATAACATTTTCTTTAAAAATACTTCTCTCTCTTGATACTTGAAATTGGACACCACTTGAGTTGTACAAAATATTATTTCTTTCAAAAACATTTACTGTTCTAGGATGATATGGTGATTGATCAAGATATAGACCTCTTGGATTATATATAAGATTATTTTCAAGAAGTGTAAAATCTGAAGAGTCTTTCATACCAATTCCAACACCAAATGCTCCTAAAGAGTTTTTAACAGTGTTTCCAATAGCAATAGTTCCACTACTATACATAAAAAATATTCCCACAGAGTTATACTCAAAAAAGTTATTTCTAACCATATTTCTTCCTGCATACATAAAATGTAAAGAGTACCTATTATAGCTTCCATAATTATTTTCTATATTGTTTCCACTTGAATACCAAAGTACAAAATCTCTAGATTTATACAATCTGTTTGCAAAAAGTTGATTATCGTGTGAATTCCAAAGCCTAATTCCATCTCCTCTAATACCTAACTCTAAATCTTTAGATGTGATAAAATTATCTGCAATTTTAGATCTATTTACTTGTTCAAAATTTATCCCAAACAAAGAATCTGAAATATGATTATTTTCAATAGTAATATTATTTACTTCTTTAGCATGAATTGCACTATCAATTTTTTCTACACTAAAACCACTATTTTCAATACTAAGATTTTTAATAACTACATTTGATTTTTTTATAGAGATCACACTACCTTTACCATCTCCAATAATTTTTGCTTTTTTATCAATTCCATCAATAACTAAAGCTTTATTTATAACTATATTACCGTGATATTCTCCTTTAGAAAGAGTTATTATTGATCCTTCAGAAGCATTATCAATAGCCTCTTGAAGCTCATTGGATAAAAGAGATGTTATAAAAAATACTAAGCTAAATAATATTTTTTTCATTTAACTTTTTTGCTCTTTTCTTTTTGAAAATATTGCTAAAAGACTTAAAATACTAATAGCAATTAAAATATAAAATCCGGTATGTGGATATGAGTGAGTTGTAAACTGTGCAACTTTTCCATCTCCAAATACTGTTGGCATAAAAGGTTTTACTTTAAATGCTCCCCAATCTTGCATATTGTGTCCATACCAATATAACCACACTGAATAATCAATCAAAAATGCTAATGGTAAAATAGCAGGAATTATCATAAGTAACCACGAAGCTTTCCCATCATAATATAAAAAACCTATCATCATCAATGTTAAAACTAGGAAAAAATAAGGAACAACACTTCTTTCAAATTGACCACCATGCTCCATTGGATACATTCCAATATAGTGGTTTATTGTATTCATCTCTTGTACATCTCCACTATAACCATCAAAATGAAAATAAACAGGAATTCCATCTGGAAATGCCTCTTTTGGATAGTTTGGAGCTTCTAAAGATACTCTCCATACAGGCATACTAGCAACTCCAATTTCAGCTTTAAATTCCAACATTTTTTCAAATGAACCAACCGCAGGTTTTGGAGTGTTTGGACTTACATATTGAAAAGAGTGATAAAAATCCCAAATTTTTGCTACATAAGTTGGAATATCTTTTGTATCATGATTCTTTATTCTTTCCATTATCCCATTAAATCCAATAATTGGAATTGTATAACTAAAAGTTAGTAGCAGTAAAGCAACAATAGTAAAAATTTGATATTTTTTCATAATCGATTCTCCTAATCAATAAAAAATTAGTAAGGAGGAATCCTCCTTACTTAATTGCTAATTATTGTAAATCAGCATTTTCATCAATCCATTTTAGGTATTCAATAATATTTTTAACCTCTTCAGGTTTCATATTTTGATTTGGCATTCTAAGATTAAATGTTTTAATCATAGCGTCCATATATGGATCATTATAATATTTAGCTGGATCAAGAATGAAGTTATAAAGGAATTGTTCTCCATTTTCATGTCTTAATAATGCTCCAGTTAAATCAGGTCCTGAACTTACTTGTCCAATTACGTGACAACCGTTACAACCACCTCTTAAATAAGCCTCTTCTCCAAGTCTTGCTTTTTCACTCATAGGAGTTGAAAGTTTTTTAGCAAGCATATTTTTTGCTCTTAAACCAGCATCTGCTGTTTTAACCATATATTGCCAAATTTGATTTTCCCAAAGGATTGCAGTATTTAAATCACCAGCTTTAATTGCCTCATCTGCTTTTGTTTTTTCGTGAGGAATTTTATTATATTGTTCTAATGCATCAGTTGCTAAAGATTTAACTTCAGGATATTTTTCAAAACCTTTCTCTTTTAAGAACTTAACAACACTTTGTATTACATCGTCAGTTGCTTTATTTGTTGCAACAACTTTTTCATACTCTTTTTGTAACTCTTCTGAAGTCATTTTAGAAACTTTAGCAGCTTTATAATCTGGATATTGTTTATTTGGGTCTTTAACTTTTAAATATCCCATCATCTCAAGGTGTAAAGCTGAACAAAACTCTGTACAATAGTATGGATAAATTCCCTCTTGATCAGCAGTAAATGTAACTGAAGCAGTTTTTCCAGGTTCAGCAGAAGCGTGAACATTTAATCCTGATAGACCAAAAGCGTGAGTCTCATCTTGTGCTCTTTCAAGGTTTGTAATATAAATTGTTACTTCATCACCTTTATTAACAGTAATATGTTCTGGATTTAAGTGACTTCTTACAGCAGTCATATAAACTTTAACTTTATTTCCTTCTCTTTCAACTCTCTCTTGACCTGCTAATGTTACACCTTCGTGAGCATTACCTGTTCTACTATTTGTTCCCATTTTGTCGTAAGTTTTTTTAGGTTTAATTTTACTTGCGTGAATTGAAACAACATCATGAGGCTCTCCTAATCCTATTGGCATATCATAAAGTAGCTCCATTTTATCCCCATTTAAATCAATTAATTGGTGATTTTGTGGATGAAGAGGACCTACTGGAAGAAATCTATCTATAGATAGTTTATTTAAAGCGATTCCATATTTACCTTTTGGTTTAGTAGATTTTCCTTCCATAGAATCAAGGTGTCCAATATTGTAGTGAATATTTACTCTATCGAGAAGTTTTAAATCTCTAAAGTTCCATTTTACAACTTGTGAATCAACATAAAGTGAAGTATAAACTATTCCATCTTTTGCATCAAACGTATTGTGAAGTGGTCCAAGACCTAATTCAAGTTGTCCATGTAGAGATTTTTTGAAATCTAAGATTGGAATACCATATTGATCTTTTGAAGCAAACTCTTTTTTATCGATTTGTGCTTTGATTTTTTCAAAATCAAAAATAGTCACATGAGTATCAAGTTTCCCACCAATAATAATATACTTTCCATCTGGAGTAACATCAACACCGTGTGGTGATTTTGCTTCAGGAAGTAAGAATAAAGCTCCTCCTTTTACTGCTGCATCTATTGTTACAACTCTATGTCCATTTATTACTTTTGTATTTTTTGGATCTTTTGCAAGTTTTTCCAAAATTTGCCAGTTATAAATATGCAGATAGTCAGTATCATTTCTACTCATACCTGCTTCAAATGGAGGAAGACCTTTCTCTATTCCACCTGTATACATCTCTGAGTTAAAACTATTTGTAAATGCCCAACCGTGAGATGGACCTTTTCCTGCATCACTTAAATCTTGCATATATGGAGGTAACTCTAGAGTAAAAGATTCTTTTTCATTAATTAATCCTTTTTCATAATCAAACTTCCAAAGAGTAACTCCACCTCTATATTTCTCTTCATAAGCTTCAATAGGAACCCACTCATTTTCAAATGGAGCTGCATATTGAGCTGCATCAACTATATATTCTGTGTTTGGAGTAACAAAACTTCCACCATGTGTACTTTTTAAAACAGGATTTACTACAATTTGAGTAGTTTCAAAATCATGTAGATTAATAACAGCAACCCTTGGGTTTGCTTTATCATTTATGAATAAGTAGTCACCTGCATATTCACCATTTTTCTCACTAAAGTTAGGGTGGTGAGTATCTCCCCATTTTATTTCTTGCCCTCTTATATTACCACTATCAAGAATTTTCTTTGACTCATTATCAAATCCGTATCCTTGCCATGGCTCTGGAGTAAAAACACCAATATATTTTAAAATTCTCATAGATGGGACACCATAAACAATTACTTGTCCAGATTGGCCGCCTGAGCTAAATACATAATACTCGTCTTTCATACCTGTTGGAACATATGTTTTTGCAGCCGCAAGAACATCTCTTTCAGTTAATCCTCTATCTTTCATAATTTTTTGTAAATCAGTTGAAGATACTGCTGATGTAACAGACAAAAGAAGTATCGAACTTAAAATTGATACTTTTTTAAACATTTTAACCTCCTATAAAATTAAACACTACCGATTATACATAATATTAATAAAATTTGAAATTGATTAATATCAATATAATGATACTCATTGTTATTTTTTATAATTAACTCAACTTTCGCACATAAAAAATCATCAATTTCTTATGTATAAAAGCTTTTC
>CAYLKG010000063.1:0-10053 GCA_964384195.1 uncultured Aliarcobacter sp.
CCACAAAAAGTTGCAAATTTCTTTTTACATCCTAGTGTGAAATATGCTAGCTAATTATTTATGTATTTTATTGAGGGGAGTAATACTTACAAAAGCACTTTTGGAAAGAAAAAACTTTTTAAAAGTGATGGATATTTTGTGTGTAGTGTTGGAGAAGCGAGTCTTGAAACCATAAGAAATTACATTACAAATCAAGGCTAACTATTCGATTCATCCCATCGGCTAAAGACCAATGGGATTTCTCGAGGTTGTTGTTAAATCCTCATTGGTTTAAATTAAAATCTCAATTAAATCTATTTCACTATTCATAAATATCCCTGTTATTAAATATTTGTTTCAAATAAACTATAGATTTTTTTAGATAGAATAAAATAAAAAAGGATTAATAATATGGAAATTAGCTTATTTTTAAGTTTTTTAGGATTTTTTATAACAGCTCTTGCTTTGGTAATTGTTTTTCTTTATTTGTATGCATTTGTCACACCTTATGACGATTATAAACTTATTTTTGAAGAGAATAATATTGCTGCTGCATTAGGTTTTGGAGGAGCGATTATTGGAGTTTCAATTCCTATTTATAGTGCTTTAATTCACTCTATTTCTTATATAGATTTTGCTATTTGGGGAGTGGTTGCTATAATTATTCAACTAGTTTTTGCATTTATTGTAACTAGACTTGAAGGAAAGTTTTCTTTTAAAGAAAGAATTTCACAAGGTATTGTTCCTGTTGGAATTTTGATGGCTTTTTTATCAATTGCCATTGGCTTACTAAATGCTGGGTCAATGAGTTATTAAAACTCATTGATTTACTAGCACTTTTTGATTTCCATAAAGTATCACAAAAGCTCCCAAAATACAAAGACTTGAACCAATCAAATCCCATCTATTGAACTCTTGTTTTTCTACAAAATACAACCAAATTAAAGATGAAACAATATAAATTCCGCCATAAACAGCATAAGCTCTTCCTGCAAACTCTAGATTTATCCGAGTAAGAGTATAAGCAAAAGCTACTAAAGATAAAACACCAAGAGCCAAAAACCAGTAACTTTTTCCTAGTTTAAAATAGACCCAAAAAGTATAACAACCGAGTATTTCAAAAAAAGCTGCTAAAAAGTATAAACCAAACTCTTTTATCAAAACTTATCCTAAACAAAAAAATATTTTATTAAAAAAATCAGAATAAATCCCAAAATAATATAAAAAATATTAATTTTAAAATATCTAATTAAAACAAATCCTACTATTACTAATACAACATCAAAAACTGAATAAATAGCCGCTGGTATAATTGTATTTACTAAAGTTGCAAATAAAAGAGCTACAACACCTGAATTTATAGCTGTAATTATTCTAGATAATTTCTCATTTTTTGAAAAACTTTCAAAGCTTTTATAAAAAGCTAAGATAAGTAAAAATCCACCTAAAAATATTCCAAAAGTTGCAACTAATGCTCCAATAAAAGGACTATCTTTTATAATATCAGCCCCCAAATAAGTCGCAATTGTAAACATCGGACCACTTACTGTTTGAGCCAAAGAGTAAGCGATTAGAAAAGTATCGTTAAAAACTTGATTTCCTAAACTCTCTTGTAAAAGTGGTAAAACAACATGCCCACCACCAAATACTAAGCTTCCACTTTTATAAAAATCAAAAAATAGATTTACAAGTTCATTTTTAAATTCAAAAGAAAAAGCCAAAAATAATAAAACCAAAAAAATACCTAGAATTAAAAAGTTTGGAAGAATAATTTTTTCTTTATTTTTATTTTCAGTTTTTATAAATAAAAAGCCTAAAATCGCACATAAAATCAAAACAAAAATTTGATTGAAAACTGAGCTAAAAAGTATCAATAAAATAGAAGCAAAAATAAAAATTGCTATTGTATTTTTATCTTTACAAAAACTTTTAAACATACCAAAAGTAGCATCGAGTACTACAACAACAGCAAAAAGCTTCAAAGCATAAATAACACTGTTTATATGACTATTATCATTTTGAAAGACTCCAAAATACCAAAGAAAATATAAAAAAAGAAAAGAAGGAAGAGTAAAAGCGATAAAAGCTAAAATTCCTCCAAAAATACCACCTCTTTTTAAACCTATAGTAAAACCAACTTGTGAAGAACTAGGTCCTGGTAAAAATTGACTAAGAGCTACAATTTTGCTATAGCTTTCATCATCAAGCCATTTTAGTTTATCTACAAAGGTCTTTTTAAAATAGGCTATATGAGCTATTGGTCCGCCAAAACTCACAAGCCCTAAAATAAAAAATCTATAAAATATATCTATTAAATTTGACATAATCTTAGTTAGTTCAATCTCCACTCTTGCGGAAATCCAGTTTTTATATGTTGATTTTTTACCAAACTAATAAGTTTTAAAACATTTTCTTTTATCTCATCTTTTGAAATTCTTATTTTTGCTTTTTTATCTTCAATTGTTCCATCACAAGCTGGATTTGTAATACTCCAATGAATAACACCATCAAGACTTGGGAAAACAGGACAAGGTTCATTTGAAGCTTCATCGCAAACTGTCACTACATAATGGTAATGTTTTCCTTCTTTATAATAATCTAAAACTCTATTTGTCTGATATGATGAAATATCCATATTTTCATCTTCCTTAATAATCTCCACTGCAAGAGGATTTAAAACTCCTGGGTTTATCCCAGCACTATCACAATCAAAATCCTCTCCTCCATACTTTTTAAGTAAAGCTTCTGCCATTTGACTTCTTGTAGTATTTGAACTACATATAAATAAAACTTTCGTTTTCATTATTTCTCTCCTTGTATAAACTTAAATTGCTAAAAGTACAATAAATAAAACTGGTGGTGTAATAATTAAACCAAATTTGCTATATTGAGCAAATGAAATTTTCACACCTTTTTTTGCCAAAACATGCAACCATAAAAGTGTAGCAAGGCTACCAAATGGTGTCATTTTAGGGCCAAGATTACATCCAACAATATTTGCATAAATCATAGCTTGATTTCCAATATCTCTTAAAGCTATATCCATTATCATAATTGTTGGCATATTATTCATAATAGCACTTAAAAATGCTGCTATAAATCCTGTCCCTATTACTGCAATTGTATCACCTTCTAATGTTAAATTTCTTAAAATAACTGTTAAATAATCAGTTAATCCTGCATTTTTTAGTCCATAAACTACTATATAAAATCCTATACTAAACCAAACAACTTGCCAAGGTGCATCTTTAATAATTTTTTTCGGCTCTACCGATTTTGAAATTGTTGCTATTATTAAAAATAAAACTGCTCCACCTAAAGCAAAAATTGATATAGGTAAATTGTAAGCATCTCCTAAAAAATAAGCACTTAATAATAAAGCTAAAAATACCCAAGAAAAATAAAATAATTTAATATTTTTAATAGCACTTTTTGGCTCTTTTAGTAAAGTTACATCAACTTTTTTTGGTATATCTTTTTTTAAAATGAACCATAAAAAAATAATTGAAGCAATAACACTTACAACAAAAGGAATTAACATATCAAAAAAATAGTTTGCAAATCCAATATCAAAATAGTTTGCAGTTACTATATTTGTAAGATTTGAAAATACAAAAGGTAAAGATGCACTATCGCTTATAAATCCACCTGCAAGTAAAAAAGCAACAATTGTTTTTAAATTTAGTTGTAAAATTCTCATTTTTGCTAACAAAATTGGAGTTAAAATAAGTGCCGCTCCATCATTTGCAAAAAGTGCTGACACAAAAGCCCCCAATAAAATAGAATATATAAACATCAATATTCCATTTCCATTTGAGAATTTTGCCATTTTAAGGGCTGCCCACTCAAAAAAACCAATTTCATCTAAAATCATAGACAAAATAATAATTCCAATAAATGCCAAAGTTGCATCCCATACAATATTTGTAACATCTAAAACATCATTAAAACTAACAACTCCAAATATAAGGGCAACACAAGCTCCAATTATTGCACTTGTTCCTATTTGTAAACCTTTTGGTTGTGTTATTACCAAAGTTAAAGTTATAATAAAAATCAAAACTGAAGTTATCATAGGACACACTCTTTTTTTAACATAGGAATTTCTAAATTTAAGTAGCTTATCTCTTTAAGTATAGATTGCCTAAAATCATCCAAAGGTGTTCTAATACTATAATATGCCCATCTTCCTCTTCTATCTACTTTTAAAAATCCTGCATCTTTTAAAATCTTTAGATGTCTTGATATTCTTGATTGAATCATTGAAAAAGAGTTTTCAATATCACAAACACAAACTTCATTGTATGTGTTGATAAAATTTAAAATTCTAAGTCTTGTTTCATCATTTATCGCACCTATTGTTTGTAAAAAATTATCCATTTTATCCTTTCAAAATCTCATCTTCATTAGATTTCCAAGAAACTATCAAAGTTTTTGAGCTTAGTGTATTTTTTATTTCATTTACATATTTTATTTCATTTAATGCTTTTTGGCAAAGAAGATTATTTGAACTATTTGTCAAAGCAAAGCTTCTATTAATTATCCAAGCGTAAGGTTTTATTCCTGCTCTTTTTAAATCTTCTTGTAAATCTTTTGCTTCATGAGTTGGAGTTGCTTCAGGAAGGGTTACAAGTAAAATTTTAGTATATTTTTCATCTTTTATTCTTGGTAGAAGTTCTAAAAACTCTTTTTCCATTGCATTTGTTTGATTTTTTAAAATCTCTTTATGATAAGCTTGTGAAGCATCAAGTAAAAGTAAAGTATGTCCTGTTGGAGCAGTATCAAGAACTACATAACTATCTTTTGCTTTTTCTACAGTTTTTGCAAAAGCTTTAAATACTGCTATTTCCTCTATACAAGGAGTTGTTAATTCCTCTTTTAAAAGTTCCATATCTTCAGACGATATTTTTCCTTCATTTTGCGCAATAACTTCATTTACATATTTTTGAGTCTCTATTTTTGGATCTATTTTTTCAATGGTTAAATTTTCATTTGCTTTTGAAACATATTCTAAATGTGAAGCTGGGTCTGTTGTTGAAAGAATTACTTTATGACCTCTTTTAGCTAAAGCCATAGCTATATTTGAAGCTATTGTTGTTTTTCCAACTCCTCCTTTACCCATTGTCATAATAAGTCCATTTTTATCTTCTTCAAAATCATCTATTAAACTATCCCAAGAATAAGTATCTTTTAATATATCATTTTTCAAGCTTTTAAGTTTAGCTTCAACATTTTCTACAAGTTTTGGTTTTGAACCTGTAATTATATTTTCTAAAGATTCAATTCCAACAGCACCATTTGGGTAGAAGCCAATAATAGTTTTAGACAATGAGCTAATAGTTTCATCCACATTTTCTAAAGCTATTTTTGAAATATTTTCAAAGCTTTTAGCAATTTCATCTTCATCATCTGATTTAAACAATCCATTTACAATTAAATGTTGATTTTCTATTCCTTGAGTTGCTAACTCTTTTGAAGCTCTTGATGCTTCAAGTAATGAAAGTTTTTCAGCACGTAAAACTAAAATCAAAAGAGTTTTATCTTTGTTTTTTAAATTATCAACTACATTTTCATATAGTTTTTTATTTTCACTGAGTCCTGAGACTGCTCCTAAACAAGAAGTTCCTGTATCATTATCTTCAATAAATGTATTCCAAGCACTAGGAAGTTTTAAAAGTCTTAGCGTATGTCCTGTTGGAGCAGTATCTAATACTATATGATCATATTGTTTTGAAATATTATCATCTCCTACATATTTTGAGAACTCATTAAAACCAGCTATTTCAACTGTACAGGCTCCACTTAATTGTTCTTCCATTTGCTCAATTGCAGTTTGCGGTAAAACTCCTCTAAAAGGTGCTACCATTTTTTCTTTATATTCATGTGCAGCAACAACTGGATTAATATTCATAGCATCAAGATTTTCTACACCATTTACTTTTGTTGGAGTAGAATTTAATTTTGTATCTAAAACTTCATCTAAATTTGAAGCAGGATCTGTTGAAATAAGAAGTACTTTTTTACCCTCTTTTGCAAGTGCTACACTAATCGCACAAGACATTGAAGTTTTACCAACACCTCCTTTTCCAGTAAAGAAAAGAAATTGTGGTATTTTTTTAATTAAATTTTTCATATTAAAACTTTACTACAAAAGAGCCCAAGCCCATTTTAGAACTAAGTTGCGGAACATCTGGATAATTACCTTTAAAAAGTAATTCGTCATCTAAAAATATTAAAGGTAAAACTTCCACTCCTTCTTTATTTAAAAGTTGTGAAACTTCACTATTTATTAAATACTCTTTTGGATCTGTACTTAATCCAAATCTTTTTACTTCAAACATCTTTTTATCTAAAGAGTTTAAAAAGTTTGATAACTTTACTAATTTTGTATCTACTGTTGTTCCACAAACACCTGTTGGACAACACATAGCAGGATCATATATTTTTAAAGTTTTCATCTCTTTTTCCTTTATAAATTATTTTAAAGCTTCAACTACTCTTGGAAGTAAAATTTCTTCTATTTCTTTATATGTAGCTTCAAATGCTTCAAATCCTTTTCCATCTGGATCTTCAAATCCCACATGAATTACTTTTACAGCTTTTGGAAACATTGGGCAAGTTTCATTAGCATGGTCACAAACTGTTACAACTAAATCATATTCATTATCTATTACTTTATCAATAGTTTTTGAATGATACTCTTCTTTCCAAATTCCTTTATCTTCTAAAAGTTTTTTAGCATTTGGATTTACTTTTCCACTAGCTCTTACACCTGAGCTATCAGCACTAATTCCATCTAATTTTGCATTTATAAGTGCCTCTGCAATAATACTTCTACAAGAGTTTCCTGTACATAAAATTAAAACTTTTTTATTCATTTCTCATCCTTTGTTAAATTATAAGAATAGTATCAAAATATTTTCAATATATCAAGATATCTTGATATATAAAACAAAAAAATTACATTTTATCATCATAGATTAAAACTATTTCATCTTTTAAAGTATAAATATAAGTTTTAACCTCAATTTCATCATATCTTTCCACAACAACCTCTTTTCTTTCAAACTCTTCTCCCTCAAATTTATCAAGATTTTCCCAATGATTTATTAAGTTATGTGAATAAAATAAAAATCCATGAATTGTATCTTTTCCTTCATCAAGTCTAATTCCAGGATAACCCATACTAGCACTCCAACCAGCATCAATTAGCTTCCCTTTAACACTAGCTCTTACAAATTTTCCTACAATATTTTCTAAAACAAATGCATTTGGACAATTTGGCATAAGAGTGCCATATACAAACAATGATTCTTTCATGATATTTTCCTTTATATTTTGGGGAGTTTTATAAGATTTAGAAGAAGCAAAGATAATTTTTATCTTTGCTTTGTATTTTTATTTTTTGAAGTCAGCTACAATTTTTGCTTTTAATTTATCAATAGTAAATCCAAACTCTTCAAAAAGTTTATCAGCAGGTCCACTTGCTCCAAAAGTATCCATTCCAAATACTTTATGCGCAAATCTATAGTATTCCAATCCTCTTGAAGCTTCAACGGCATAAACCTTTGTTTTCGGATCAATTATTTTATTTATATAATCTTCACTTTGCTCTAACAATAAATCAAAACAAGGAACTGATACAATATTTGCAATAATTCCCTCTTTTTCTAATGCACAAGCAGTTTGAAGTGCAAGCATAACTTCACTTCCACTTGCCATTATTGTAATATTTGCATTATCTCTTTGCTTTAATAGGTAACCACCATTTGAAACATTTCCATAAGCTTTTTCATCTTTTAAAACTTTTAATCCCTGTCTTGAACAAACAAATGCTGTAGGAGCTTTCATTTGAAGTGCTACTTTCCAAGAATCAACATTTTCAGTTGCATCTGCCGGTCTGAATGTATAGAAATTTGGTAAAGCTCTAAATTGACTTAAATGTTCAATTGGTTGATGAGTTGGTCCATCTTCACCAACTCCTATACTATCATGCGTCCAAATAAAGTGTTGAGGAATTCCTGCTAGTGCAGCAATTCTAGCACTTGGTTTTAAATAATCACTAAATACAAAGAAAGTTGCACTAAATACTCTAAACAATCCATATAAATTCATAGCATTTGACATAGCTGCCATTGCGTGTTCTTTTATACCAAAGTGAATATTTTTACCATTTGGGAAATCACCCATATTTTTCAACTCTGTTTTATTAGAAGGTCCTAAATCTGCACTTCCTCCAAAAAATCCTGGAATAGCAGATGCTATTGCATTTAAAATTTTATGATTTGAATCTCTTGTTGCAACACTTGTATCTGCTTCAAATTTTGGATACTCAATTTTAGAAAAATCTGGATTCATTAACTCTTCAAGTTTTTTTGAAGATTCTTTACTTAAGCTCTCTTTCCAATCATTTTGTGCTGTTGAGCCTACTATTAATTTATCAAATGCACCTTTAACATCCGCAGGAACAAAAAATTCTTCTTCAGGATTAAACCCAGCTTTTATTTTCGCTTGTTTTATCTCATCTACCCCAAGAGGAGCACCATGAGAGTGGTGACTTCCTTCCATTGCAATAGCGCCTTTTGCAATAACTGTTTTTGCAATAAGTAAAACGGGTTGAGTTGAAGATTTAGCTTGAATCAATGCTTTATCAATTTGTTCAAAATTGTGTCCATCAATTTCTATTACTTCAAAATCAATAGCTTGAAATCTCTTTTTAACATTTTCACTCCAAGCAATAGTTGCTTCACCTTCAATTGTTATATTATTTGAATCATAAATTATTACAAGGTTTTCAAGTTTCAAATGGCCTGCTGTTGAAGTTGCTTCATAAGAAATTCCTTCTTGTAAATCTCCATCACCACATAAACAATATACTTTATGATTGATTACTTCTTTACCTAAAATATTTTGAGCATATTTTGAAGCCATTGCAAATCCAACTGCATTTGCAATTCCTTGACCAAGAGGTCCTGTTGTTATTTCAATTCCATGTGTATGACCATATTCTGGATGTCCTGGAGTTTTTGAATTAAGTTGTCTAAAATTTTTTAAATCATTTATAGATACATCAAATCCCCATAAATGTAATAAAGAATAAACTAATCCCGTTGCATGACCACCTGAAAATACTAATCTATCTCTATTTATCCATTTTTCATCAGCTGGATTTATATTTAAATGTTTACTTAAAACTGTTGCTATATCAGCCATTCCCATCGGTGCACCTGGATGTCCTGAATTTGCTCTTTGTACCATATCAGCAGCCAAAAATCTAATTGTATCTGCTTGTTTTTGTAATAATTGTTTTGACATGATTATCCTAAATTGAAAGAATTTAATTTTAAAATTTTAATCATTATATCCAAACAATGTTTAATACTTTTTTTATACTCAAAAATAATATTTTCTTTAAGTTTTATTTAACACCTTTTTTTTTAATATTCCCTATTCAACAATCTATTATAAATCACAACTTACAATCTTTAATTAAATTATTGCAAGAATAGAATCTTTTGAAACACCATAAATGGAGAATTATATGCAAAATCAATCAAAAGCAATTTGGATAACTATACTTATTGCTTCTTTGATTTTAGCAATTACAATGGGGGTTAGACAAAGTTTAGGGCTTTTTGTAGAACATATAGATAACTCAACTTCTCTTGATATTGTGTCAATAAGTTTTGCTTTAGCTATTGGACAACTAGTTTGGGGATTTGTTCAACCAATATTTGGAGCTATTGCCGATAAAAAAGGCTCTTTTGGAGTTTTAGTTTTAGGTGCATTTATAATGTCTTTGGGACTTATTTTAACTCCTTTTGCAAATACAGATTTTACTTTAATGCTCACTCTTGGAATTTTATGTTCAGCTGGTGCTGCTGCTGGAAGCTTCTCAATTTTAATTGGAGCAACTGCAAAAAATTTACCTGCAAATAAAAGGTCTTTTGCAAGTGGATTTATAAATGCTGGAGGTTCTTTTGGACAGTTTATTTTTGCACCAATAACTCAAACAGTTATAACCTCCATTCCCGCTAACACATAACTATAATCTTCTAAATTAATTAATAAACT
>CAYLKG010000064.1:0-10046 GCA_964384195.1 uncultured Aliarcobacter sp.
CCTTCACTAAATCTTCTTCCTTCACTAAGTCTTCCTGTAAACTCATCAACAATAATAATTTGATCATCTTTTACAACATAATCAACATCTTTTTGAAAAATATAGTTTGCTTTTAATGCTTGATCAAGAGAGTGCGAAAGCATTGCATTTTCAATAGAATACAGATTATCAACTCCAAAAAGAAGTTCGGCTTGTTCATGTCCTTGTTCTGTTAAAACAACTGATCTACTTTTCTCATCAACAATAAAATCACCTGTAGTTGTTGGTTTATCAGCAGGATTTTTAGGCTCTATTAATTCACCTCTTACTAACTTTAAAGCTATTTCATTTGCTCTTACATAGTTTGAATTTTTGTGATTCGTTGGTCCACTAATGATTAATGGTGTTCTAGCTTCATCAATTAAAATTGAATCTACTTCATCTACAATTACAAAGTTATGACCTCTTTGAACTTTATCTTTTAAGTCATAAACCATGTTGTCTCTTAAGAAATCAAAACCAAATGAGCTATTTGTTCCATAAGTAATGTCACAAGAGTACTGTTCTCTTCTTTGATTATCATCTCTTATTCCATCAATAATCGCTCCAACACTAAGCCCTAAAAACTCATATAAGGGTTTAAGTTCATGTGCATCTCTTGAAGCAAGGTAATCATTTACAGTTACAACATGAACACCTTTTCCCATTAAGGCATTTAAACAAACAGCAATTGAACCTACAAGAGTTTTACCTTCCCCTGTCTTCATCTCTGCTATTCTTCCATCATTTAAAACCATTGCACCAATAAGCTGAACGTCATATGGTCTCATATTTAAAGCTCTTTTTGAAGCTTCTCTTGTGATTGCAAAAGAATCATTTAAAACATCATCTAATGATTTTTCTTCGTTTTGTACAGCATCTTTTAATTTATTAAATTCACTTTTTAGTTCATCGTCACTTAGCTCTTGATATTTCTTCTCAAGAAGAGTTATATCGTTTGCTCTCTTTCTATATTTTTTTACTATTCTATCATTTCTTGTACCAAAAACTTTTGAAAAAACATTTAACATTAAATTAGTTCCTTTTCGTTATAATAAGGAAGATTATATAGAAATAAAGGTTAAAAATGTTTTATAGAGTTTCGATTATGATGTGTTTTTTGTCATTATCTTTTTTAAGTGCGAGTGATATGAAAAATTTAGATAGTTTTTTTGGGAATTTTAAACAAACAATAACATCTGATTCAAAAAGTGTTATTGAGTATAGTGGTAAAGTTTTTATTAAAAAAAGTGGAAAGATATTGTGGCAGTATGAGACTCCAATTAAGAAAAATGTTTACATTGATGATAATGTTGCAATTGTTGATGAGCCAGAGTTAGAGCAAGCAATTTTTACAAAGCTTGATAATGAAATAAATATTATAAAGCTTTTAAATGAAGCAAAAAAAGTTGATAATGAAAATTATGTTTCGACAGTTAATGGAATAAAATATAGCATAAGAGCAATCAATGATAAAATTTCTAAAATTACGTACAAAGATGAATTAGACAATCTTGTTGCTATTAATTTTTTAAATATTGTTCAAAATGGCGAAATTTCTGATGAAATTTTTAAATTCATAATTCCTAGTAATTATGATGTTATTAGAAAGTAATTTAAGAAAAAGTAGCTATAATTACCACTTAGGTAAACAAGACAATAGCTTGAAATATCAAGAGGAAAGTCCGGGCTGCAGTGAAGCGTGGTTCCATTTAAATAATGGCTAGAGTAATCTAAGGGATAGTGCAACAGAGAGTAGACAGCCAATTTTATTGGTGATGGTGAAACGGTGAGGTAAGAGCTCACCAGCGAAAAAAGTAACTTTTTTGGCTTTGTAAACCCAACCTGCAGCAAGAAGACCTGGTATTTGCTTCACATTTTTTGGTCTTCGCAAGAGTGTTAAAGTGATTTAACGCCTAGATAAATTATTGTCCTTGACAAAACGCGGCTTATTGTTTACCTATTATAAAACTTTTCAATAATTTTTTTCTCTAATTCTTCTACATTATTTAGTGCATTATCATAGTTTGAAAATCCCCAATTTACCAAAACACCATCAATACCTGCATTTGTTGCAGCAATAATATCTTTATTTGAATCCCCTACAAGCTGTGCATTTTGTTTTTTTATTCTATATTTATCCAATAAAACATTTACCATATCTGGATTTGGTTTTGGTCTGTCTACATCATTGTAACCAACAATTGAAGAGAAATAGCTCTCTATTTCTAAATGATTCAACATTTTTCTTGCATAATCTGAGTTTGCGTTTGTTGCTATACAAAATTTAAAATCACTTTTAAAATTGTCTAAAAGTTTTTTTACCCCTTCATAAATATGTAAGTCAACTAAACAGTTTTTACTATAATAGTCTTCAAACAACTCTTTAATTTGTGGTGTAAATATTTGTTCATTATAAAAAAATTCCGCACTATTCACATTCACATCATTTATATTTTCTAAGATAAAGTTTCTTTCTAAAGTCTCTAATCCTAAATTTTCTCTTACGTAATTTACTGTGTTTGCTATTGCATAACCACTATTTATTAATGTTCCATCCATATCAAAAATAATCATATTCATAAAAAATTGCCTTTTAAATTAAGTCCCTAATTATATAATTTTAAAATTAGTAAGAATTTAATCTAAATAAGACAAAATTTATCTTATTTTAAAGTTAGCTAGTTTATAATTGCATTCATAGGATATTTGTATTGAATCCTCCTACTACTAAATACAATTTTTATTAGTATCCTATACTTTTTTGAAATAAATTTATTATACGGGCTTTACAGTTTTTCCCTCTGTAAAGCCTTTTTTTATGCCAAAAAAGATACAATCTTTCTTTATTTTGGAGACTAATATGAAAAAACTTTTACCAATTTTAACTATTCTTTTAATAGTTGCAATTATTTCAATAATTTTTATATCAATGGCAAAAGAGCAAAAAATGATTGTAGTAAAAGAGGGTAATATTTCTCAAACTCCTATTGAAATGGTTTTAGGAAAATATCAAGATAGTGATTGTGGAATGGTTATAAACGATTTAACTTATGCTTCTCAAGTTGTATCAAGCGATGGAAAAACTTGGTTTTTCCATGATCACGGTGGAATGGCAAATTGGTTAAATCAAAAAGATGAAAAATTTAAAAGTAGTATAAAAATTTTTGTTATGACAAAAGATAGTAAAAAATATATAGAAGCAAAAAATGCCTTTTTCAGTACTTCTGAAGAGACACCAATGAGATTTGGATTTGGTGCGTATGAAAATAGTGGTGAAAATTTGATAAGTTTTGATGAAATGGCATTAAAAGTATTAAGAAAAGAGACTTTAGCAAATCCAAATTTTAAACATAATAACCATAGTGAGCAGAAATAGTGGAAGCAATTAGTTTTATTTCAATAGTGACAATTGCTCTTTTGGGCTCTTTTGGGCATTGTATTGGAATGTGTGGTGGGATTGTGGTTGCTTATTCAAGTACAAAAATAAAAAGTGAATATAGCAAAGTAACACAAAGTGTAGCTCACTTATTGTACTCATTTGGAAGAGTTACAACTTATACACTTCTAGGTGCAATTTTTGGTTTCGTTGGAGGAGTGGTTAGTTTTTCTAATATGACTAGTGGAGTTATGCTTTTAGTTACAGGACTTATGATGGTACTAGTTGGATTTTCACTTTTAGGAAAAGTTAAATTTTTAACTTTTTTAGAGCAAACATGTTCTAAATCAACTTTTTATCAAAGAAATTTTAAAGCACTCCTAGGAAGTAAATCTTTATTTAGTTTCTATCTTTTAGGGCTTTTAAATGGTCTTTTACCTTGTGGATTTGTATACGTTTTTGCAATTACGGCTGCTAGTACAGGAAGTGTTTTTTGGGGAGCCGTTGTTATGTTTGTTTTTGGACTTAGTACAATTCCAGCTCTATTTTTCTTAGGCTTTTTTATAGGATTATTTAAACAATCAAATTTAAGAGATATATTCATAAAGATTGCTTCTATTTTAGTTATTATCTTTGGAATTTACATAGCTTATCAAGGTTATGAATATATTATTGATCCAACAAAATCTATACTTAACTGTCACATTTAATAAATCATAAATTAAATTTTGTAAAGGAGGAAAAAATGAAAAGATATTTTAGCTTTTTTGGTATTTTAATGGCAACATCAAATGCAAAACTTAATATGTTTTACTCAAAATTTGAGAACTATTTAGAAAAACTACCAGATATAAAAAATAGTTTAATAAAAACTGAACTAAAACCAATCAAACAATATTCAACAAACAATTTATAAAATATAGGATTAAAATGAAAAAAATAAACTTAAGCTTAGTTGCAAGCTTTTTATTAGCAACAAATTTATACTCACAACAAACAAGCTCTTTAGATGAAATTACTATTTCAAGTGCTACAAAATCAGAAGAAAAATTAAAAAATGTTACAGCAAATGTTGATGTTATAACAGCTGAAGATATTGAGTCAAGAAAGTTTAAAACAGTAATTGAAGCTTTAAATTCTCTTTCAGGAGTTAGTATCTCAAGTAATGGTGGAATAGGTCAAACTAGTTCTGTATATTTAAGAGGAATGGATTCAAAAAGAACTTTAGTTTTAATTGATGGAATTAGATATAACGATATTACAACTCCAAATGGTGCTGCTAATTTTGAACATTTAATGATAAATGATATAGAAAGAATTGAAGTTATAAAAGGTGCACAAAGTAGTATTTGGGGAGCAGATGCTAGCGCTGGAGTTATAAATATTATTACAAAAAGTTCACAAGATGGAACTCATGGAAATGCAAGTTTTGAATATGGAAGATATGATACAAAAATAGCAAAAGCAAGTATTTCACGCAAAAATGAAAATTTTGATGCAAAATTGGGAGTTGTAAGAGTTGATACAGATGGATTTTCAGCTAAATCTCCAAAAAGTAGTGAAGCAAAAAATTATGAAGATGATGGATATGAGAATACAACAGCGAATTTAAAACTAGGTTATAATTTTGATGAAAACAATAGAGTTTCAACTTCTTATGAAATAATAGATACAAAAGTTAATTTTGATTCGACACCTAATGATAAAATTAGTAAAGCAAATACTCTAACTCATTTAGCAAATATCACTTATGAAAACAGAAATGATATAGCTCTTACAAAAGTTTATGGAAATTATACAGATATAAAAAGAGATTCTAAAAGTTCTTTTGGTACTTCAAATTTTCGAGGTAAAGTAAAAGAGTATGGATTAAATACAAGCATAGATTATCTAAACTCTTCAAATTTAACTATTGGAGCTGATTATAAAGATTTTGAAGATAAAGAGACGAATAAAGATTATGACAATAAAGGTATCTTTATATCAAATACAAATAAGTTTTTTGATGATAAAACTATCTTTACACAAGCTTTAAGATATGACAAATATAGTGATTTTGAAAATAAAACAACTGGAAAAATAGGAATTAAACAATATATTATAAATGAACTAAATATTAGTTCAAACTATGGAACAGGTTATAATGTCCCAACAATTTATCAACTAAATGATATTACTTATGGAAATAGAGATTTAAATCCAGAAAAAATAAAATCTTATGATTTGACTGTTGAATATAAAGGCTTTTCAATTACCTACTTTAAAACAAAGATAGAAAATATGATTAATTCTAATTCTAATACTTGGGTTTATGAGCAAATAGAAGGAACAAGCAAAATAAAAGGAACAGAGATAGCTTATAAAAATGAAGTTGTAGAAGACACATTTTTAAATCTTTCATATACAAACTTAAGTGCAAAAGATTCAAAAGATAAAAAACTTCAAAATAGACCAACAAATAAGTTTAATTTTGGAGTTGATTATTATGGTTTAAAAGATTTTCATTTTAATGTAAATGGTGAATATATTGGTACTCGTTATAGTCCAAATACAAACTGGGGAAATCCTGATGTAAAAATAGGAAACTACACAGTTTGGAATGCAGTAGTTGATTATGATATAAATAAAACTTTTTCTACTTACTTAAAACTAGATAATATTTTCAATAAAGATTATCAAATTATAGATGGTTATACAACTAGTCAAAGAGCAGCTTATGTTGGATTAAAGGCTAGTTTCTAAGATGAAAAAACTACTATTTCTTCTACTCTTTATAAATTCTTTAGTTGCAAATGAGAGAATTATTGCACTAAGCCCAGCTATAAATGAGATAGTTTATGCTCTTGGTTTAGGAGATAAAGTTGTTGCAAATACAGAGTTTTGTGATTTTCCTGTTGAATCAAAAAATATCCAAAAAGTAGGGGGATATGGTAGTGTTAGTTTGGAAAAAGTTGTAAATTTGAATCCAACAATTATATTGAATCAAGATTATGATAAAAAATTAAACCAAAGTTTAAAAGATTTAAATTTTAAAACTTTGGTTTATAAGACAAATAGTTTAGATGATATTAAATTTACAATAGATGATTTAGGAGAGTTTTTTAGTAAAAAAGAGGAAGCAAAAAAATTAAACAACGAGATTGAAAAAAGTTTATTGTCTTTAGAAAATATTATAAGAAATCAAAAAATTTTAATAGTTATTAGTCCTCAAAATACTCTTTCTAATCAGATTTTTGTAGCAGGTAATTTTGTATATTTTGAAGATATTATAAAAGCTAGTCAAAATAAAAATGCTTATCAATCAAGCTTAAAATCACAGCCTACAATAAATAGTGAGAAGTTAATAACTCTAAATCCAGATATTATTATATTGTTAGCTCCTTTTTTAGAAAATGATAAAAAAACTCAAGAAAATTATATAAATATGTGGGAAAAACTTCCAACAAATGCTAGTAAAAAGAGAAATATATATATAATTGATAAAATCTATTCAGGTATTCCAAGCCACAGAATAAAGTATTTTATGGATGATTTTAAAGGTATATTAGAAGATGTTAGAGCTAAAGAATTACAGTAATTTTATTTTAAAAGATATATCTTTTAGTTTACAAGATGGTGAAAATCTCCTTATTTTAGGTGAAAATGGTGCAGGTAAATCAACTTTAGCAAAAGTATTATCAAATTTAATAAAAAGCTCAAATCTATTTTTTAAAAATGAAAATATAAATAATATGAATTCTTTAAATAAAGCAGAGATTTTAAACTACATACCAAGTAATTTTGAGGTTTTTGATGATTATTTAACACTTTTTGAGTATCTAAAAGTTTGTTGTTTAGAAGATATATCAACAAAACAGATTGAAAAAATAATATCTTTATTGAAGTTAGATTCTTTAAAAAATAGTTGCTGCTCAAATTTAAGCTCAGGAGAACAACAACTTTTACAATTAGCTGGTGCAATTTTACACAATGCACAAATTACAATATTTGATGAATTAACAGCAAATTTAGATTTAAATAGATTAAAAGAGGTTTTTTCAATTTTAAATTCAAACTTATTAAAACAAAAAATTATTATTACCCATAATTTAGATTTTGCTTATGCTTTAAAAGATTATAAAGTACTATTTTTAAAAAAAGGTAGTTTAGAATTTTTTGGCTCTCATGATAAATTTTTCACTCAAGATAATTTAAACAGATATTACAATGAAAGCATAAAGCTCTTAAATTCACATTTGGTACTTGATTTATGAAAATTTTAATTTATATTTTATTTACATTTTTAATAATTTCTTCACCATTTTTAGGCGAAATAAATATACCTTTTAATCAAATATTTTCATTAAATGATAGTTTGTCAATGGTTTTTTGGGATTTAAGAGTTCCAAGAGTTATTTTAGCATTTTTTGTAGGTTCAATTTTGGCTCTTAGTGGTTTAATATTTCAAATAGTTTTTAAAAATGAGTTAATCACACCTTATACTTTGGGAATTGCAAGTGGAACAACTCTTTTTTCAGCTATTTGTATAGTTTTTTTTCCTCTGATTCCACTTTTTTTCTCTTCAATTTTTGGTTCATTAATAACAATAATAATTTTATTTTTAATATCAAAAAAATTAAATAAAAAATCATTAATAAACTCTACAAATTCAATGCTTCTAATAGGTATTGCATTATCATATTTTTATAGTTCAGCTTTAATGCTAATATTTTTTATAAGTAATTTACAAGAAAATTACAGTATTGTCAGATTTACTTTAGGAAGTTTAGATATTGTTGGTTATTTACCAGCGTTTATTGTTTTTTTTACAGCTTTAACTCTTTTCATTTTCATATTAAAAATGAGAAAAAATATAAATTTATTATTAGTTTCAAATAATTTTTCATTTTCAAAAGGTTTAAATGTAGATAAAACTATTTTAACTATTTTAATATTTATTACAGTTTGTGTTGGAATATCAATAAGTTTTACAGGCCCAATAGGTTTTATAGGACTTATAATTCCACATATTGTTAAGCTAATTTACAAAAAAAGTGCTACAAAACTCTTCTTACCAACGCTATTTTTTGGAGGAGCTTTTTTAGTAATTTGTGATTTAATTTCAAGAACTTTGCCTACAGCCTCGGCTCTTCCAATAGGAGTTGTAACTTCATTTATAGGAGCGCCATTTTTTGTCTATTTATTGGTGAGAAAAAAGAGGTAGCTTAACCTCTTTTTGTAATTTTTCTTTTTTTAGTAGTTTTTGAAGCTTTTGGTTTATCTTCTGTTTGTCGTTTTTTTGACAAAATCTTTTTCTCTTTTAATGATTTTGGCTTTGTTTGTTTTTCTCTTGGTTTTTTCTCTGTTGTTTCAAAACCTTTTAGCTCTTCTCTTGGAATTTTAAGCATTAACTCTTTTTCAATTTCACTCATAAATTTATAGTCTTTTACGCTTAGAAGAGTAATAGCCATTCCATCATTTCCTGCTCTTGCAGTTCTTCCAACTCTGTGTGTGAAATCATTTATAGTCTCAGGTAAAGCAAAATTTATAACACAAGGAAGATTTTCTATATCAATTCCTCTAGCTGCAATATCTGTACAAACTAAAACCCTCAACTCTTTTTCTTTAAATTTTCTCAAAGCTAAAGCTCTGCTACTTTGTCTAATATCTCCATGAATACAAGATGCCTTTAAACCATCAAGATTTAAACTTTCTACTAAACTATCTGCTTCAAGTTTTTTATTTACAAAAACTAAAGCTTGAGAGATATTTTTTGAACCAATCAAATAAGACAGAAGTTCAGTTTTTTTATCTTCATCTACAAGTATTATTTGATGCTCAATTTTTTCAACATGATCTCTTTGATTAGTAACCTCAATAACAACAGGATCTGTTAAAAACTCTTTTGCTAATTTCTTAACAGTTGAATTTATTGTTGCGCTAAACATTGAAATTTGTCTATTTTTACCAATATTTGGTAATATTTTTTCAACTTCTTCTAAAAATCCCATATCAAGCATAGTATCAAGCTCATCAATAACAACATTTGTTACACTTGATAAATTAATAGTATGGTTTTTTAAATGCTCAAGTAACCTTCCTGTTGTTGCAACAACAATATCTACACCATTTGCTAATTTCTTTTCTTGTTCTTTACTTGAAATTCCACCAAAAATTGCAACTCTTTTTATATCTAAGTATTTTGCATAATCATCTATTGCATTTACTATTTGTTTTGCCAACTCTCTTGTTGGAACCAAGATTAGAGCTCTTAAAACACTATTTTTATCTTTACTATTATCTTTCTCTTTAATTAAGTCTTCTAAAATAGGAATTAAAAATGCACAACTTTTTCCAGTTCCACTTTTTGCAACACCTATAATGTCTCTTTTTAATAAAGCTATTGGAATAGCTTTTTCTTGTATTGGAGTAGGGTTTGTATATCCTAATTCTGTTAATGCTTTTAAAATATTTTCATTTAATTTTAAGTTTTGAAAAGTTTTTATGAAAAATCCTTTATATAAATATGTATTTATTGTATCAAAATAGATATTAGATTGCAATTTAGCTAATAATTTTGATGAAGTTAATCAAACTTCCAAATTTAAGCCACAATTAAGCCTAAACCCCTTGACAAAGCAAATAAATCCTATTATAATTCCCGTCCAAT
>CAYLKG010000065.1:0-9927 GCA_964384195.1 uncultured Aliarcobacter sp.
AAATTACAACCTAAAAATTGAAGTATTAAGATTAGGTGGTTGTGCAGTGGGCTCACTATAGCAATTATTGCTCCACATAGAATCAAATATATCTTTTGAAATAAAAATTTTAATAATGGTTTTTATCATTAAAATGTAGATATAATTTTTACTAATAAATTTATAAAATTTTTTAGGATAGTTTATGAGTCAAAAAGAGTTTTGGAATAATAAGTTTTCAAGTGAAGATTATTTTTATGGAATAAAAGCAAATGAGTTTTTAGCTTCAAAAAAAGAGTTATTCAATAAACACAATAAACTTCTTTGTTTGGGTGAAGGAGAAGGAAGAAATGCAATATTTTTTGCAAAAAATGGTTTTGAAGTTACAGCAATTGATGCTTCAGATTTAGGATTAGAAAAACTTCAAAAAAGAGCAACTGAAGAAAAATTAAATATAAAAACAGTTTGTATTGATTTAAATTACTGGGAAGCAAAAGAAAAATATGATGTAATAGTTGCTTCATATTTACATATGAGTAAAAATGAAAGAGAAGGGTTATTCAAAAATATTGAAAATTCTTTAAATATAAATGGTTACTTTGTGGCTGAATTTTTTTCAACAAAACAGATAAAATACAGTAGTGGTGGACCAAAAGATTTAGATTTACTTTACACCATAGAAGATTTTGAAAAATATTTTAATAGTTGTAAAAAAGAGATAAGAGAAGAGATAGTAGTTTTAGATGAGGGAGTAGGGCACCAAGGAGAAGCTTCTGTAATAAGAGTTGTTATTCAAAAAGTTTAAAATCCAATTTAACAGCTTTTAACCACTAATTAAGTACACTATTTATCAAATATAAACATTCATAATAAATAAAAATTGAGAAGAAGATGCTAGAAAAGATAAAAGATTTAATCCAAAATAGAGTTTTAATAATTGATGGGGCTATGGGAACACAGCTTCAATCAAGAGATATAAAAAGCCAATATTGGCAATATGAGGGAAAAGATTTAGAAGGGTGTAATGAACTTTTAAACTTAACAGCTCCTAATATACTTGAAGAAATTTATGAAAATTATGCACAAGCAGGGGCTAATTTAGTAAGTACAAATACTTTTGGTTCAATGCCTTGGGTTTTAGATGAATATGAAATAGGGCACTTAAGTTATGAGTTATCTAAACTAGGTGCTCAAAGCGCAAAAAAAGCGATTGAAAAATACAATACAGAAGCTGACCCAAAATTTGTTTTAGCTTCAATTGGACCTGGAACAAAGCTCCCTTCTTTAGGACATATAACTTATGATGAGATGTATGAAGGCTATAAAACTATGGCAAAAGGTTTGGCTGATGGTGGAACTGATATTTTCTTGCTTGAAACTTGCCAAGACCCACTTCAAATTAAAGCAGCGCTTCATGCTTTAAATGATGTAGCACCACAAATTCCAATAATGGTTTCTGTTACAATCGAGTTAAATGGAACAATGCTTATAGGAACAGATGCTCAAACAATAGCAGCTATTTTAAAACCATTTAATATTTTATCTTTAGGTTTTAACTGTGGTACAGGACCACTACAAGTTGAAAAACATGTAAAAGCACTAAGTGAAGTATCAAGATTTCCAATCTCAGTTCATGCAAATGCAGGACTTCCTCAAAATAGGGGAGGTAAGAGCTACTATCCAATGGGACCTGATGAGTTTACAACTTTACAAAAAAGTTTTTTAGAGATAAATGGAGTTTCATTTTTAGGTGGTTGTTGTGGAACTACACCTGAGCATATTAATGCTTTAAGTAAAGCTGTAAAAACAATGGTTCCAAAAAAACCTCAAGGATTTTTAAAAGCTTCTTTGGCATCACTATTTAATATAGTTCCTCTAAAGCAAGAACCAGCACCACTTTTAATTGGTGAAAGAAGTAATGCCACAGGAAGTAAAGCCTTTAGAGATTTATTAAAAGCAAATGATTATGAAGGAACTTTGAGTGTTGGTCAACAGCAAGTAAGAGCAGGGGCTCATGTAATTGATGTTTCTGTTGGATTTGCAGGACGTGATGAAACTGGAGATATGGATAAAGTTGTATCTTTATACTCTCAAAAAATTTCACTTCCTTTAATGCCTGATTCAACTCAAATAAAAGCTTTAGAAGCAGCACTAAAACAAATTGGTGGAAGATGTATTATAAACTCTGTTAATCTTGAAGATGGAGAAGAGAAATTTGATGCGGTTTGTTCTTTAGCAAAAAGATTCGGAGCAGCTCTAGTTTGTTTGGTAATAGATGAAATTGGTATGGCAAAATCAGTTGAAAGAAAACTTGAAGTGGCTGAAAGAATTTATGATTTATGTGTAAATAGACATGGTTTTGATCCAGCTGATTTAGTTTTTGATATGCTAACATTTACCATAGGTTCAGGAGATGATGAGTATAGAACTGCGGGAATCGATACTCTTGAAGCAATTAAAGAGTTTCAAATTCGCCATCCTGAGGTTGGAACAACTTTAGGATTATCAAATATCTCATTTGGTTTGGCTGCAAATGCTAGAATTTATCTAAATTCAATCTATTTAGACCACTGTGTAAAAGTAGGACTTACAAGTGCTATTGTAAATGTAAAACATATAATTCCACTAAATAAAATAAGTGCTGAAGATAGAAAAGCTTGTGATGATTTAATATTTAATAATCAAGAAGAGGGCGATCCACTATTTAAATTTATAGAACATTTCTCAAATGTTTCAAGTCAAGATGAACAAAGTGATGAAGAGTATCAAAGTTTAGAGCCAATTGATAAGGTAAAAAAACTTTTACTTGATGGTGATAAAGATAGAATGCTTCCTTTAGTTCTTGAATTAAAAGATAGTGTACCAGCTGAACTTATTGTAAATGAATGGCTAATTGATGGAATGAAAGTAATTGGAGAGCTTTTTGGAAGTGGACAAATGCAACTTCCTTTTGTTCTTCAAAGTGCAGAAACTATGAAAGCAACTGTTGATGTTTTAAATCCTTATTTACCAAAGCAAGAAAAAAGTACTGAGACAACTATGGTTATAGGGACTGTAAAAGGTGATGTTCACGATGTTGGTAAAAATCTAGTTGATATTATTTTAAGTAACAATGGATTTAAAATTGTAAATATTGGAATTAAAGCAGATTTGAGTTCATTTTTAGATGCAGCAAAAAAGCATAATGCAAGTGCAATTGGAATGAGTGGATTACTAGTAAAAAGTACAGCTGTGATGAAAGAGAATCTTGAAGAAATGCAAAAATTGGGACTTAAGATTCCTGTTCTTCTTGGTGGAGCTGCACTTACTAAAAACTTTGTAGATGATTATTGTAGAACTATTTATGATGGACCAATATTTTATTGTAGAGACGCTTTTGATGGTGTTGTTGCAATGCAAAGAATTGAAAAAGGGGATAGTTATAATACAAAGTTAGCAGCTGATTTGATTGAGATAATTGATACAAGCGATAAAATAGAAAAAGAAGAGGTAGAAATTCCACCTTATGAAGAGATTACTATGCCAAAAAGGGATTTTGTTGTACCTCCATATTGGGATAGAGTAGCAAAAAAAGGGGATGAACTTGATAGAGAGCTTATATTTTCTTGGATAAATCATAGAGTTTTATTTAGACAAAGATGGGGATACAAAAGAGGAAAACAAACACCTGAAGCATTTATGAAATATGAAAAAGATGTGGTTGAACCAATTTATGAATCATTAAAAGCTGAATTAATAAATAAAAAAATTCATGAACCAATATCAATATTAAGTTATTTTCCTTGTATTTCTCATGATAATAAATTGTATATTTTTGATAAAAAATATCACTTTAACAATCTTGAAGAAGCCAAAAATGTTCCACCTTTAGAAGAAGCTATAAAAGTTATGGAGTTTCCACGACAAAGAAGAAAACCTTTTAGATGTATTGCAGATTTTTTTGCAAGTGATAGATTAGATGTTGTTGGGTTAACACTAGCAAGTGCAGGGCTTAAAATAAGTGATTATGAAAGAGAGTTTTATAATAAAGGCGAGTTTACAAAATATTATCAAGTTCATGGGCTTGGAGTTGAATTAGCTGAAGCATTAGCTGAGGTTTTACACAAGCAAATAAGATTGGATTTAAATATAGTTCCAAAAGAGGGACATAAATTAAGTGATGTTCAAATGAAACAATATGTTGGTTGTAGATACTCTCCTGGATATGCAGCTTGTCCTGAGTTATCACAAAATAGAGATATTTTTGATTTATTAAATCCTGAAGAGTTTGGAATAGAACTTAGTGAAACTTTCCAAATGCATCCAGAACAGACAACTTGTGCAATTGTTATTCACAATAAAGAAGCAAACTATTATAATGTTTAAGAGATAGACTCTCTTAAATAACTATTTATTTTTTAAAGATAGAGTTTATACAAACTCTACTTTTCTCTCTCCAGCTTTAAGCTCACCAATTACATAACCATCAGTTGAAGCTAAGATTGCATCTACATTTGAAGGATTTACAACTAAAATCATTCCAACTCCCATATTAAATGTTCTATACATCTCTTCAAGCTCTACATGTTTACTCATAAATTGAAAAATTGGTAAAACTTTGATTTTACTTCTATTAACAACAGCCTTTAAGTTTTCTGGTAAAACTCTTGGTAAATTTTCAGTAATTCCTCCACCAGTTATATGTGCAAGTCCGTTTATTTTAGATTTATTAGCTTTAAACTCTTTTACATAAATTCTTGTTGGTTCAAGTAACACATCTTTTAATTTTTTACCTTGAAAATCATCTTCTAAACTCATTCCTAATTTCTCTAAAAGAAGTTTTCGCACCAATGAGAATCCATTTGAATGAACTCCTGAACTTGGAAGTGCAATTAAAATATCATTTTCTTTTACCATAGAAACTCTATCTAGCTCATCTTTTTCTGCAATCCCAACACAAAAACCAGCTAAATCAAAATCCCCTTCTTTGTACATTCCAGGCATTTCAGCAGTTTCTCCACCAATTAAAGCACATTCACTTCTAATACAACCCTCAGCAATTCCAGCTACAACTTGAGTTGCTTCTTCAACTTCAAGTTTTGCAGTTGCATAATAATCCAGGAAAAATAGAGGTTCTCCAAAGTTACAAAGTAAATCATTTGTACACATAGCAACTAAATCAATACCAACCGTATCAAATTTTTTTGCATCAATAGCAAGTTTTAGTTTTGTTCCAACCCCATCTGTACCAGCTAAGATAACAGGTTTTTTATAACCACTAGGAAGCTCAAATGCACCTGCAAAAGACCCAATTCCACCTAAAACCCCAGGAATTAAAGTAGATTTTACATAAGGTTTAATATTCTCTACAAACTGATTTCCTGCATCAATATCAACTCCTGCATCTTTGTAACTAACTGTTGCCATTTCTTACCTTTTAATATTTGTATTTTATAATTTTACTTGATTATATCAAATTGTTTATAAAATTTTTGTGCATGTTAAACAGTGCCTAAAAATGGGGAATTTAAGATAAAATTTATCCTCTTTAATTTTAAATTGCTATTTTTATGTTACAATAACTCGATGAATAACAATTTATTTAAAAATGCAATTGCACTTACTGGTGGAATATCTAGTGGTAAAAGTACAGTTTGTAATCTACTAAAACTACATGGTTTTCTTATAATAGATGCCGATAAGATCTCACATAAGCTTCTAGATGAAAATGCCGTAAAAATAGAAGAAATGTTTGGTAAACAGTATGTGGAAAATGGCAAAGTTTTAAGAAAAGAATTGGGAAAAATTATTTTCTCAAATGAAGATAATAAGCTCAAGCTTGAGGCACTTCTTCATCCCCTTATAAAAGAGGAGATTATAAAAGAGGCAAAAATTTGTGAAGAACAAAATAAACCTTATTTTATAGATATTCCACTATTTTTTGAAAAAATGCACTATCCAATTAGTAAGTCTATAACGGTTTATACACCAAAAAATTTACAAATTGAAAGATTACAAAAAAGAGACAATATAAGTAAAGAAGAAGCACTTTTAAAAATTTCAAATCAAATGGACATAGAGAAGAAAAAAGAGTTATCAACATATATTATAGATAATTCACAAAATTTAAAACACCTTCAAGAAGAGGTAGAAAAATTAATAGGAGAAATACTATGAAATTACAAAAAGAGACTAATCAAGGCTAATATGCAGTTTTTAACAATTTTATTAAGAAATTCAAAAAAACTTCTTCTTAGTCTATTTATATCAGGAGCAATGCAAGTTGCAAGCGCAAAAGGTTTACCTCAAGAGTTTTATAACATTAAAGATAAAGAGTTAGCAAAAACTTATTTTTTAGAGTATTTATATGAACTTATAGAGCAAGAAAACAGTGCAATATTAAAAGAACGAGAGTTTGTTATTGAGGTTTTAAATAATAAATTCTTAGAGTTACAAAGAGATGAAGATCTTTTAGAAAAATTAGTAGAAATCAAATTAAAATACAAAATAGAAAACCTTTACTCTTTGGAAGAGTATCTTAAAAAAATAGATGTTATTCCACCTTCATTGGCACTTGCTCAAGCAGCTGTTGAAAGTGCTTGGGGCAAAAGTAGGTTTATAAAAGAAGCAAACAATATTTTTGGACACTGGACTTATGAAAAAGAGTCAGGAATTGTTCCAAAAAGAAGAGATTTTGGTGCTTCACATTTTATTAGAGTATTTGAATCTTTAGAGGATTCTATAAAAGCTTATATGTTAAATTTAAATAGAAATGAGGCTTATAAATCTTTTCAAGAAGAAAGATACAATCATAAAGAACAAAATCGACAAATTTCAGGCTTAGCTTTATCAAAGACTATGAAAAACTATTCAAGATTTGCAAATAAATATCTTGTTATTTTGAATAATGTAATTTTGGGAAATAATCTAGAATTATTTGATTTTAGATATTTTAGCAAAACCGATGAGTTAAATAAAAAAACTATGGTAGTAACGGCTGCACTATAAGAATTTTAAATATGAGATTTTCTCATATTTAATTTTGGTTGCCAATTGATAAACTGTATTGCATACCTAAGGTTGAGCTTTATGATGACTTGATGAGTAAAGATAGCTGAGGTTTAGTCATCTTCAGAGATTTTTAAACTACTCTTGAGTATCATTTTACTTCAGTCAGTAATACACAAACTATTTGAGTAAGTGAGTTTTAGATTATTGCTGAAAGTTTCTAAAAAGCCCAATATAACGGGTTTCTGTGCGTCTGTAGTTCAACTGGATAGAATAACCGGTTTCGACCCGGTGGGTTGTGGGTTCGACTCCTACCAGGCGTGCCACTCAATAATTTAACTTACTCTAATACAATCTAAATAATTCGATAAAATAGGCTTTTAATCAAGTTTAATCCTCTATTATAGTTTAATCTAATATAATAACATCTAATAAAAATTGGGTGGTTTTGTGGATGGTTGTATTTATATTGAAAGAAAACGATAAAGCAACCACCCAATTTTCTCTATTAATTCGATAAAATAATAGTTTAAAGAGGTATGTTATGGCACTAAATATACTAAAAGATAAAGATATAAAAGATGCAAAAGCTAAAGAGAAGCTTTATTTTTTTAATGATGGTGGGGGATTACGATTAGCAGTAAAACCTAATGGTAATAAAATATGGGAATTCAGATTTACTATAAATTCTAAAAGAAATGTGACAACTTTTAAAACATATCCAACAGTTACTTTAGAACAGGCTAGAAAAAAAAGAGATGAATATCAGAAACTTATAAATGATGGAATAAATCCTATTGAGTATTTTAAACAACTCAAAGAAGAAAATACTCTTAATGAAAATGGAATGTTTTTAAATATAGCATCTGAATGGCTAAAAAAAGAAGAATCAAGAACTGAAGCTAGTACACATATAAATAAAATTAGAGCTTTTGAAAAAGATATTAATCCATATTTAAAGAATAAGCACATAAAAGAGATTGCTATTAAAGATGTTGTAAAAATACTTGAGGTTAAACTTTTACAAAGCCATGATGTAACTAAAAAAATATTTTCATATTTGGATAGTTTGTTTAGGTATGCAGTTTATAAAGGTTATTGTGATAGAAATATTTTAAATGATATTAAAAGAGGAGATATTATTCCCTCAAAAAAATATAGGCATTATTCAAAAATAACTGATATTGATAAATTTAAAGAGTTGGTAAATGCTATTTATACATACAGTGGTTCTCATTCAGTTAGAGGAGCTTTGAAACTTGTTTTACATTTACCATTTAGAGCTGAAAATGTATGTAATTTAAAATGGGAATATATTGATTTTGATAAAAAGATAATTACAATTCCAAGAAGTGAAATGAAAATTAAAGATATAAATCTTGATGATTTTAAATTACCAATGAGTGAAGAAGTTGAGAATATTTTAAGAGATCAATATGAAATAAGTGGTCACCAAGAATGGGTATTTCTAGGAACTAACAATAGAAGTCCAATAAATAGTGAAAGCCCAAATAAAGCACTAAAAATAATGGGTTTTAATGATGAAGTAAATGGTAGAAAAATTACACTTCATGGTTTTAGAGGAACTTGTAGAAGTTTATTGGATACTTTAGATACTAAAAATAAATTTAGTTTTGAAGCAAAAGAGAAACTTCTTGATCATCATAATAATTCAAAAGTTGTAAGAGCTTATACTAATAAAAGTAATTATTTTGAACATATAAAACCTATCGTATATTTTTGGAGTAATTTCGTTTTAAGTTTACGAAAATAGTTTTGTTTTTTTGAAATTTACCTATTTCATATACTTTGGTAGTTTAGCAAGTTTGGCAGTTTTGTTTGATTGTGTGTACCCTTGAATTTATAGTCAGCATGATATAATCTTTACAATAGTAATTAATGATATCTCTGTATTAGATATTTTAATTACTCTTTTTATTCTAAATTTTTTTCTATTTTTTCAAACTTCTTTCATAATCATATTTACCAATAGCAAGTATTGTTCCGATTACTAAAGTTGTAATTGCAATTACTTCTAACATTTTTTAATCCTTTTATTAATTTATTTAGTACTATTTGATCTAAAATAGTACTATTGTTTTTTTATATCTTCTACTGATATTGCTTTAAAAATTTGGTGTCTTAAAATATCAAAGCGCATAGACTTATCATAATACTCTAAAAAAGGTCTTACCCAACTTGGAACTGGTATTATTTTACCATTTTGTGCTGTAGTACCCCAGTTATTCAAAGTTGAATATGGAATATTAGCAATATTTGCAAAATCTTTTTGAGTAAGATTTAATTCCTTTAATCTGTAACAAAACTCTTCTTTTGTCATTAAATATTCTCTTTATATACTAATTTAGTAATTATTATAGCATATTAGTAACTATTGTAGATTATTAATATTGTAATATTTTCTATATTAGTATATAATTATGACATAATATATCTAATTTAGTTAAATAAATAACAAGGGGCAATATATGAATAATGAAAAATTATTAATAGATGATTGTAAAAAAGATAAAGAACTATTTAATTCTTACGTTAGAGCTTTAATTATTCCAGTTGTTTTTATTATTTTTGCAACAGTAGTTTTTTATGTTGCTCAAAAAGAAAGAAAAGATATTTATATTGCTTTTGAAAACGGAGAAGAAATTATATGTGATAACTTTATAGTTTCTAAAGAATTAGGGTTTAAATTTGATAAAAATAATAAACATAGAGTTAGTGATGGTAAAAATACATTTATTTTATATAACTGTATATCTAAAAAAACAGAGTAAAAATGAGATGAGAATTAATTATGAATCAAAATAGATTAAATAAATACAGTGAAACAAATCAAAAAATAGTTCCTTGGGCACTATTTATAATATTTCTAATTTCAATTCCAATTTTATATATACTTTCGATTGAAAAAGTTCGATTTGACATTACAAATGATTTTAACAG
>CAYLKG010000066.1:0-9905 GCA_964384195.1 uncultured Aliarcobacter sp.
ATATGAATCATTAAATCTCAACCAATCTCCAACTCTTAAAGTATCTAATTCATAAATATTTTGTTGATTCCAATAAGTTTGTCTAACTTGCCTATTAAAAGCATCAACATCCTTATTTGTATGAGTAGCAATAATTTTATTTTCTAAATACCATTTTTCATTTTTATAAAAATCATCTAAAAAATCTTTTTCATTATTGAAATATGTGATTTC
This sequence comes from uncultured Aliarcobacter sp., assembly GCA_964384195.1. Taxonomy (GTDB): domain Bacteria; phylum Campylobacterota; class Campylobacteria; order Campylobacterales; family Arcobacteraceae; genus Aliarcobacter. Next base: position 214 of record CAYLKG010000066.1, read on the forward strand.
ATCATAAAAATTCTGATTAAAAAACTCCATAACAGGAATATATGATTTATTTTCAATCATATTTTTAATTTTATCTGCAATTGAAATAATATAACTATCTTTTGCTTGTCTTACAATTTCAGTTAATTTAAATTGATTTTTCAACTTATATATTGATGAATTTTCACCATTTATTGGTAATAACTGATTTGGATCACCTACAAAAAGTACAGTACCCACTTTTCCTTTTTCAATCTCTTCTAAAATATACTCATAAAGTTCTATTCCAATCATAGAGCTTTCATCTACTATAAGAACATCAATAGGCAAGCTTTCTTTTTTAGTTTTATCTGGTTTAAATGATTCAATTCCTTTTTCATAATCAATAAATGGCTTAATATTTAGAAAAGAGTGAATAGTTCTAGGTGTTGTTTTTAATTTATTTTTTAAAAATAAATCAGAAAGTACGCCTGCTGCTTTATGTGTTGGTGCTGTTACAGCTAATACTATTTTCATTGACTCAAGTGTTTTTACTATTTGAGTTGTTAGATAAGTTTTCCCCGTACCTGCTGAACCTGTTAATGATAATTGATAATCCTCTAAATTTGTAGATTTCAATACATTATTTTTATTATTAATTATAAATTCTATTACTTTATTATGAATTAATTTTTGCGTTTCATTTAAAGTATTACTATTTTCAATAGGTTTAAGTAACATCTCTACATTTTGAGATTTTACAAATTCTAAAAGAAATTTATCTAATGAATTTTCTTTCCATACAATCCAACTCTCTCCATTCTCACCTGTTTTATATTTTCCACCTAAATCAAATGCTTCTTGTGTCAATTTTAATTGATTTTCTTTATCTCTGTAAATCAAATTTATTTTTTCTAAATATGCTACAAAATCTCTTGTATTTTTGATACCATAGTTTTTAGCAATCATAGTAGTTGATAAGTAGTTTTCTTCAAAATTTACTGGAATATTTTGCATGATATTAATCCTTGTGTTTATTTATACAGGAATTATAAGATAATACATAGACACATATTGTCTATATCATTTATTATTTTGTCATTAAATGATTTGTTGCTATTTCTTCTAAATTATACTTTTTTAATAAATAAGAGCTTTTTACCATCTTAACAACTTAAATAAAAAAACTTTTTTGAAAAATTTGATTTACTATAGACATATTTATTTTTATTGTAACTTATTAGCCCAAATAATTTGAATATATTTGAGCTAATTTTAAAAAATCTATTTATTTCTAGGATAAGCTGTTGCTGTAAACTTAGTTGTATAAACTGTTCCTACAAAAGCATAAGTCCATGATTCTGTAACTTTAATATCAGTTATAATATCTCCATTAGCTTGACCTTTTAAAACATCGTAAGCTTGTTTGTGTCTATCATTAACTCCTATTGGAATAAACAATAATAACTGAAATCCACTAGCTTCACCAGAAATTGTTCTACCTTCACTTTTTTTATCAGCATAAAGCTTAGGATCTACACTATTAAAAGTTACAGGTTTACCTGAACAACCAGTAAAATAAACTGCAAATACAAACAGTAATATTACTTTAAAAATTTTAGTAATCTTCATTATTTTATCTCCCTAATTGCATCACCTGTAATAGTTACACTTCTATTTGTTCCAATTATCCACCAATACCAATCTTCACTGTATGTTACATTTATTAAACCTGTTGCTCCTGGGACACTTCTAATTGCATCTGCATAAGCTCTTTGCGTTCTATCATTCAATCCAAGTGGAATAAAATAATATGCTGTTGCTAATGCTGCTAATGAGCCATTACCATTACCCTTTGCTTTTCCTAATATTTCATATTTCTCTGGTTGTTTATTTTCTATTGTTACCTCTTTTGAAGAGCAACCACTTAAAACAAACATACTTAAACCAATTAGAGAAAAATTAACAATTTTTTTACTCATACTATGTTTCCTTATTTATTTGATTTTTGCTTTTATATTTTTTTGTAGTTAATACAATTCATCCTCCCTTCTAGAATAGAATCATATTAATTTTATTTCCCACATAATGACCATGTCCAAAAGTTAATCTACATATTCTGCTTCAAATATTTTATTCTTACTTTTATATGTTTATTTTTACATTTTTTCATAATTACTAAATCTCTTCTATTAACATTTGAGTTATCAATAGCGAGTAATGGTTCCATAAAATCTGAATTTTAACTTTTAAAGAGATTATATAAATTATCCAACGACTTTATGAGTATTTATAACGATTTATCAAATTCTTAATTAAAAATTTTAATGAGAAACAAATAGAAAGACTTTTATTGCTTATAATCAAGAGCAAATATTTTGGTAATATGATTCGTTTCTATGATTGTGCTTAAATACATATTTCATTTAGTATCGTTTAATCAAAAAATCAAGAATTGCCCAAAACCAAAAAGCAGAAAAACACATCAACATCAAATAGAAAAGATTTTCTTTTTGCAATCTTCTTCTAAACAGATAATTACGGATATATTTTTTAGAATATCTTTCATTGCTCAAATCTTTAGAGTTTAAATCTTTACTTGGTAGTGTAAAATTACTAAAGAAAAATCTTTTAAAACCAAATAAAAATAAAGATAAAAGAAAAAATAAAATTACAGACCAAAACATATAAACATTAAAAGAGTTTTTAATCGGTAATGTTTCATCAATGTCAAAATAAGAACCAGAGTATAGGTAGCTAGTTGTAAAAGCAAACATAATTAATTTTTTCATATCTTAGGCTTCTTTTAAAGTTTAGTATCATTGTCTTTAATATTTTTTATTTTTTCTTCATTTTTTACTTTATTATAAAGCTCAATAAGATCCTTATGTATGTAAATTAACCTATCATTTCTATATAAAATAATTTCAGTTTCATTGCTGTTGTATATCGCTTCATCAAAAGAACTCTTTTTACTTTTTATTAATTTATATTTTTTATCCAAAGAGCTTTCAATATCAGTAGTTTCTTTTAAATCTAGAACTGTTGATAATAAAATACCATCTTGGGAAAATATAAACACAACTTTAGCAAAACCTAATGGATAAGCATTTCTAGGCTCTATGTAAATAACTTTTCCATTTGAAAATTTGCTTAAACCTTTAGTCTTGTAGTTTGGATATTTTTGTGTTACTTCTTCAAAAGTTGCTTTGTTTAATTCAAGTCTAAGTGGGCTTGGATTTGCATTCAAAAAATTAGCAAGTATTAGCAATAACAATATTGTTTTTTTCATATTTCAACTTTATGCATCAATTTTCAAAATTGAATTTTTATATATAAAATTTAGTAAATACTATTATTAATAATAAATCGTAATTTTATGTTGTAATTATAACACAAAGTATAAACAATTTCAATATATATTTTTATTTTATCATAATTATTTATCAATATTATATTTTAATATAAACATATTTTTAATTCAAATTTCTTTTTTTTGTAATTCAAACCTTAAAGTAATTTTTCTAAGCATTTTCCCTATATAGTAAATAATTGTCTTAATTAATATATAGTTAGGGGTGTGAATAAGTCGCTTATATTTAGCTTAAAAGTTCGATTTAATGGTGGCTAGAATGTGGTAATTTTTTTGATTATTTGTGTTTTTTAGGTACAGGTTTATTCACATTGGTGCTTTTGATGTACAGGTTTCGTGCTTTTTATGCACAGCTATAAAGCAAAGTTTGTGCTTTTTGAGTACACCCTTAATTTTATAATGTCCCTCAAAATGGATATTCTTGAAAATATGCGGGGTTTTTTGGGTACACCCATAAACTTAAAGTTTCATAAACCTATCAAAAAGTAGCTTTTTTTAAAAAGGGTGTGAATAAGTCATTCCAAGCACGACTACAAAGGTTTTATAGAAGAAAAAATAGTCAAATTTTGTGTTTTTTAAGTACACCCCAATGTGAATAGATTTTCTAGAAGCCCCATTTTATCGCAAAATTATTTGTGTTTTTTAGGTACACCCCTCAAAGAACCATAAAATCGATATTTAAAACTTTATTTTTTCTTAAATTGATTAAAATTTTGTGAAAAAATTATTTTTTCAAAAAAAAACAGAAAAATAAGCTTAAATGGATTTTGATTTATTATTAGTTAATTTTGATAGATTTTTAAATGTATTTTTATTTGTATAAAAACAAAATATACCCAAAGTTCATGTAGAAACTATGTAATTTTTTATTTTTCTATTTTAAAAGCTACTGTTCTTGTTTCTTTGTAAACTTTGTAAGTGAATTTAATATGAGAATTTACAGCTTCATAAACTTTATCTATTTCTCTTAAAAGAGTAGAAAATCTATGATGTTTTACATCATATCTTAAAAGTGATTTTAGTTCTTCTTCATTAAATGTAAATTGTTTTTTATAGCTATTAGCTTCTATTAATTCATAAAGTGCTTTTGCATATTTACTATTTAACGAATTAACTTTTAAAATATTTAACTTGCAATAGTTACCATATTTTAATGAGTAATTTCTGTCGCAAAGCATTGAGAAAAGCTCACTATATTCAATTTCAAAATAAGACTCTTTACCTTGTTTTTCGTGCAAATAAACATAGCTAAAAAATCTCATTATTGCTGTTGTTTTATAACCATTTAGTTGATAAACACCTTTAATCGTAAAAGAAGTATCACTCATTTTTTTCAGAAGTTCTAAGATTTCTTTATTACTTTTTCTTCTTATGTTAATATTTTTTTCAAATGTTGATCTTCGAATATAAATTTTTCTATTAAGTTCTTCAAATAAACCATCTTTTTGTTCATAATGTTGAAAAATAGCTATAAGCTCATTAAATAAATCATGTTGTATTTCACTCCATGATTCAAGCTCTTTAAATGAACACTCGATTAGATTGTTTTGTTTTAGTATCTCTGGTTGCATAATTCTTGGTTTTTCTAAAATTGTTAATTTACTAGACATTTTGTTCTCAAAAAATATTGTTTTTTTATGAGATAAATTATTTCTTTCAAGTTTTTTTTATATAAATATATATACAATTTTGATATATTTAATAGCATTTACAATAAATACATATATAATTATGTATAATTTGAATGCTTAAATATATTAATTTAAAAACTTAATATATAATTTAAAACATATGTATAAATATTAATACATATTTTCTTAAATATATATTAATAATAGATATATATTTTACATTTAATACTTTTATGTTAATTTTATAATAGTTTAAGTCTAATAGTATATAAATACAATATATGAATATAATCATAAAGGAAATATATTGCAAAACCATAAAGAATATATAGATAATGTTGTATTGAAATTAAAATCAATACTAAATATTACAAGTGACAGACAACTTGCATTAAAACTTGACATAATGCCTTCTTCGTTTGCAAATACAATTAAAAGAGGTTTACTACCTTATGAAAAAATTCTATTCTTTGCTATTAATAATAAAATTAGCTTGGACGAGATTTTTTTACTTAACAATAATCAAACAGTAACTGAGATTAAAAATATAATTAATCAACCAGAAGAACCACTTAAGGATCTAGTAGAAATTAAAATTTTAAATACAAATGAAAATACAATTAAAATACCACTAAATAGTAGTGTATCATTAGAAACAAGAGCATATATAGATGATAAGAAAATATATATTATAGATACAGAAGACAAAGAAGTTAAGAACAACTCTTACTATCTAGTTAAATCAAATGAAATTTACTTTGCATTTTTTATATCAATAGACCTAGACGGATCATACAATCTAAAAAATGATGAAGATTTATTAAGAAAAATAAGTTCTGAAGATTTTAGTAAAATTGAAATAATTGGAAGAATTAACTATAAGCTAAATAGAGAAACTTACATTTAATAGTTCTTGAGAAATCTCGAGAACCAATTTTGTTAATTTGCATTATACAAAAAACTATCTTCTAGTGTTTTAGCAGTTAAAAAAGCTTGTTGATAAATAATAAATAAAATATTATTAGTCAAATCAGTAATAGTAAATTTTACAGTTAGATTATAAGACTAAAATATAAATGTTTGTGATTTTAAAAGTGTTAGAAAGCAGCACTCCTAAGAAACAGCATTGTTAAAGTTAAAACTCTATTTTCAATGTTCCTTCTTAGGCTTATAAAAGAATTTTAACAAAAAAATAAAGAAAAGACAAGATGTAATCTATTTTAAAATATATATTTTTTAATTTTGATATCTAAATAAAACTATCAATTCAAAAGTATTTAGTATAATCAGATTATATTTATTTGAAAAAAAGGTAAACAATGGAATTTTTAATAGCAATTGGTTTTTTCTTTGCCCTAATTACATACAGCCTTTACAAAGAAAATACAAAAGAAGATAAAGAATCTTGCTAATCAATCAATTAATTCAAAATATTTAAGTCTCGTAAACCTGAAATATTAAGTTATTTTTTGGAAATCTAGGTTTTCAATATAGTATATCTGCATTTTAAAATTATATTAGTTTAAAACAATCACTAATCATAACATTTTTCTTCAAATTTACTTGGTGACACATATTCATTTCTTGAATCTAATCTTTGTCTATTGTAAAAAATTTAATTCCGATAAATTAAGAGATATATTTTTGAAAGCTATAGAAAACAAAATTAATCTAAAAAATCGATTTAACTTTTCATAATTATGAAGAACTGATCATTTTCTACCCCAATTATAATATCCTTCAGGAATTTTTTCTGAATTCTTATTAAAAATATCTTTTAGTATAAATTTATCAGTATCAAATATTCCTATCCACACTCCGGCTAGCTGTACGAATCATTCCGGCGCAAGCACAAAAATCTTATATTTCAGTAGATTAGGAAAATAATAGCTATTTTACTAACTATTTTATTAGCTTCTTTATTATATTATCAATGAAAAAGAGAGATTGTGATGAGAATCAGAAATATATTATTAATTAGTACAATGTCTATATTAATTACTGGTTGTTTTGCAACGACAAGTGCAAATTTAGAAAAACAAAATTTTATGAATAAATTCACGATAAAAAAAGATTATAAAACTGCTGCAAACTATACATATGAAATGTTTCAAATTTGTAGAACAAACAATTTACTAACATACAAAAATGATATTTACGACAATGTAGGAAAAGCTGAAGTTACAGCAAATGGTAAAATTACAATATTCGGTGGTACAAATTATTGGACTAAAATCAGTCTTCAAAAAAATAATATTGGAAATACTGAAGTTACGATATATAGTTATATGAATTCTGATTCTAATAAAAGAACTGCAAAATTAGTTGAAGATTGGTTAGTAAATAATTCAAAAGAATGTGACCCTAATGCTTTCTATTAAATCAAGTTGAAACTCTAATAAACTATATACGAAATACCTCTCTTATATAGTTTTCGTATTTTTTCACAATCCGATACTGTTTATCATATAAAAAATAGCCATTTTTTATAATATTTTTAAGAAGCAAAAGAAAGTGTCGGAAAACAAGTGTTAAAAAATAATTCTTTAAAATAGGAGAAAAATTTTTATACTTTTTTAAAATTAATTTCTTATTTTTCTTTCTCAAAAAAATAATTCTATAACACGCTATATTTTAGAAATGTGTTTTTAAATATCTCTTGAATAATTTATTTGAAAAATAATACCAATATTTCTAAAAACATCACACTTTTATTATATAATTTAAAAAAAGTCTCATTAAAATATTTAAGGATAAAGCAATGCCATTCAATAATGAATACAAAAACCGATTTAGAATACTAAAAGGTGGGCTTATCTCACTAGTAGTTGCTTCAAATCTGTATGGTGCTCCAAGTGGTGGAACAGTTGTAAGTGGAAATGCAACTATTTCTCAAAATGCAAATACTACAAATATAAATCAAAGCTCAAATAAAGCCATAATAAACTGGCAAGATTTTTCAATTAAATCAAATGAAACTGTAAACTTTAATCAACCAAATGTAAACTCTATAACTTTAAATAGAGTAATTGGAAATGAAAAATCTATTATAGATGGAGCATTAAACGCAAATGGACAAGTATGGCTTATAAACTCAAATGGAGTTTTGTTTGGTAAAAATGCAAAAGTAAATACAGCAGGAATTGTTGCCTCTACAAAAGATATCTCAAATGAAGATTTTAATAATGGAAAATATAACTTTAAAGGTGATTCAAAAGCAAGTATAGTAAATGAAGGAGAGATAAAATCCCTAGCAAATACTCATGCAACATTTATAGCAAATAGTGTAACAAATAAAGGGAAAATAGAAGTACATAAAGGAACTATAAATCTTGTAGGTGCTTCTGATGTAACATTAACTTTAAATGAAAATCAAAATCTATCTTTGAAAGTAAATAAAGGTGTAGTTGATGCCCTTGTAGATAACCAAAACCTAATAGTTGCTAATGGTGGACAAATATATCTTACAACAAATGCAAAAGATGAATTGCTTAAAGGTGTTGTAAATCATAGTGGAATAATAGAGGCAAATAGCCTAGAAGAATTAAGTAGTGAAGTAATACTGTTTGCTCATGGTGGAACAGCAAATGTAGATGGAAGCATAATTGCTAAAAACTCTTTTGTTGAAACAAGTGGAGAGAAATTAAATGTTACTTCAAATACAAAAGTTGTTGCAAAAGATTGGTTACTAGATCCTACTGATATGAAAATAGAATCAACTGGTGGAAATGTTCTTACAGGAGAGAGTGTTAGTGCAACAGCAATACAAAATGCTTTAGCTGGAACAAATGTAGAGTTACAAGCAACTAATAATATAACTGTAAATCAAAATATCACTTGGAGTACAGATAAACAGTTAAAATTACAAGCAGATAATATAAATGTAAATGCAACTATAAATAATACAAACCAAACAAACGGTGGAGTATATTTTAATGCAGCAAATACATCAAATAAAGTAGTATTTGATACAAATGGAAAAGTAGTAGTAAATAATCTGTATCAACTTCAATGGATAAACACTGCATTAAATGGAAAATATGAGTTAGGAAGTAATATAGATGCAAGTGTTACAAAAACAGATACAGCAAATTGGGGCACAGCAGGATTTAATCCTATAGGAATTGCTTCAAATTACTTTAATGGAACATTTGATGGTTTAGGTTTTACTATCTCAAATTTATATATAAATCGTCCTTCTCAAAATTATGTTGGATTATTTGGATTTACAAATAATTTAGCAACTATAAAAAATATTGGACTTAACAATGTAGGTATTACTGGAGTGGATTTTACGGGAGGTCTGGTTGGCTGTATGTTTAATGGAACAATTTCAAACTCTTATGCTACTGGAAATGTAACTGGAAATCTTTACATAGGAGGTTTGGTTGGAGAAAATTATGGAACAATTTCAAACTCATATGCTAGTGGAAGTGTAACTGGAAATCTTTACATAGGAGGTTTAATTGGGTCTTTATTTGGTGGAACAATTTCAAACTCTTATGCAAGTGGAAGTGTAACTGGAGATCTTTACATAGGAGGTTTGGTTGGAGAAAATTATGGTCGAACAATTTCAAAATCTTTTTATGATAAAGAAACAAATACAGCTTCTATGAATGATAGTGCTTATGGAAAAACAAAAGCAGAAATTTTATCTTTATTTTCAAATCTTACTGGTTGGGGAACAAATGGAGCTGGAGCTAGTGTTGAAGGATATGAAATAGTTCTTC
>CAYLKG010000067.1:0-9590 GCA_964384195.1 uncultured Aliarcobacter sp.
ACAAATTTTAGACATCTTATAATATTTGTGTGTCTTATCGCGGAAGTCAGGAATAATTAATATCTGTTCAATATATGAAAATCGCCCAAATGTTTGTAAAACTTATCCACAAAGCCCAAATATAGATAATGAAATTTATATTGATACCTCTTGTCCTGAAATTTATAAAGGTAAAAATAACTTAGATTTACAAAATCAAATATTTAAAAATTACTCTGAAAAATATATAAACACTCATCTTGAATTTGGAAATTTAAAATTCGATGATTTTAAAAAAGTTTTAAGTATTAAAGGGCAAGATTTTTATGAATATATTGGAGTTTATGAATCTATATATTTAAATCTTCATAAACTCTCTTTAATAAATTTAGAAAAGTTTATATAAATTTAGAAATAAAAAATGGTACCTCAAGAAAATCAAGAGATACCATAAAATTGAAGTTTTTAAGGGTGTAGTTTTACTACATTCCCATACCCATTCCGCCCATTCCGCTCATATCTGGCATTGAAGGAGCTTTGTCTTCTTTAATTTCTGTAACTGTTGCTTCTGTTGTAAGAAGTAATGAAGCTACAGAAACAGCATTTTGCATTGCAACTCTTTCAACTTTTGCAGGGTCAACTATTCCAGCTTCAAACATATCTACATACTCACCTGTTGCTGCGTTGAATCCAATATTTTCATTTGAAGATTTTTCAACCTCATTTGCAACAACACCAGCATCAAATCCAGCATTTAAAGCAATTTGTTTTAATGGTGCTTTAATAGCTCTTAAAACAATATTTGCTCCAATTTGCTCATCACCACATAAATCTAATTTTACTTTAGCAGCTGCTCTAATTAATGCAGCTCCTCCTCCAATCACAATACCTTCTTCAACAGCAGCTCTTGTTGCACTTAAAGCATCATCAACTCTATCTTTTTTCTCTTTCATTTCAGTCTCAGTTGCAGCTCCAACTTTAATTACAGCAACACCACCACTTAATTTTGCAAGTCTCTCTTGTAATTTTTCTCTATCATAATCACTTGTTGTATTTGCAATTTCCGCTTTAATTTGATTTACTCTTGCTAGAACTGAATCTTTACTTCCATTTCCATCAACAATAGTTGTATTATCTTTATCAATTACAACTTTTGAAGCAACTCCTAAAGCACTTAAATCAGTAGTCTCAAGTTTCATTCCCATCTCTTCTGAAACAACAGTTGCACCTGTTAAAACAGCGATATCTTCAAGCATAGCTTTTCTTCTATCACCAAATCCTGGAGCTTTAACTGCAGCAATTTGTAAAGCACCTCTTAATCTATTTACAACTAATGTAGCTAACGCTTCTCCATCAACATCTTCAGCAATAATTAATAGAGGTCTTCCTGCTTTATTTACACCTTCAAGAATTGGTAAAAGCTCTTTTAATGAAGAGATTTTTTTGTCATAAAGTAAGATAAATGGATTATTAAACTCTGTTGTCATTTTTTCAGGATTTGTAACAAAGTATGGGCTTAAATATCCTCTATCAAACTGCATTCCTTCAACAACATCTAACTCATCAGAAATACCTTTTGCCTCTTCAACAGTAATAACACCATCTTTTCCAACTTTTTCCATAGCTTCTGCAATCATTTTTCCGATTGCACTATCAGAATTTGCAGAGATTGTAGCAACTTGTTCAATTTCAGTTTTATTTGCAACAACTTTTGAAGCTTTTTTAAGTTCAACTAAAATAGCTTCTGTTGCTTTATCCATACCTCTTTTTAAAGATATTGGATTAGCTCCAGCTGTTACATTTCTTAGCCCCTCTTTGAAAATTGAATGAGCTAAAACTGTTGCAGTTGTTGTTCCATCTCCCGCTTCATCAGCTGTTTTACTTGCTACTTCTTTTACAAGTTGAGCTCCCATATTTTCTAAAGTATCAGCAAGTTCAATCTCTCTAGCGACACTTACACCATCTTTTGTTATTGTTGGTGCTCCAAAAGATTTTTGTAAAAGTACATTTCTTCCTCTTGGTCCCATTGTTACTTTAACTGCATCTGCTAATTTTTCAACACCTGAATATAATTTATTTCTTGCGCTATCACTAAATATAATCTCTTTTGCCATAATATTTTCCTTTTATATATATTTTAATTTATTACATTTGTAAAAATTTATTTATGTAAATTCTTACATTACTCCAATTACATTTTCAATATTTAAAACAAGATAATCTTTACCATCAATTTTTATTTCACTACCTCTATATTGTTCAAAAACAACAACATCTCCAACTTTTACATCTTCAACTTTACTTCCTATTGCTACAACTTTTGCAGTTTGAGGTTTCTCCTTTGCATTATCTGGAATATAAATTCCACTTTGAGTTTTATTTTCAACTTCTGTTCTTTCAACAAGAACTCTTTCACCTAGTGGTTTGAAATTCATATTTATTCCTTATTTAATTAATTTTCTTTTGTAGCTTAGAATTTAGCACTTATAAATTCCAAGTGCCAAATTTTAATAAATTTTTTCTTTTTTGTCAATAAACCTTTAGTCAATTTAACTAAGAGTTGTATTTTCTATGTCTATTTATGTAACTTATTAGAAGTTCTTCAAGAGAGTTTTTCAAATTTTCATCAAAATTATTAAGACTTTCTAAACATTTTTTAGCCAAAGTATCAGCGCTTTTCATAGATTCTTCAAGCCCTAATAAATTCACAAAAGAGTTTTTAAATCCATCATTTTGTGTTGTTTTTCCAGCTTCTTCACTACTTTCAAGCTCATCAATAATATCATCTTGAATTTGAAATAAAAGTCCTAAATCTAAACCAAACTCATAAAGTTGTTCTTGAATTTTTTCTTCATAGCCTGCAATAATTGCACCCATTTTTAAACTAGCAGCAATTAATTTTGCAGTTTTATTTATGTGCAAAAATTCTAACTTTTCAAGATTTAATTTCTTTTTTTCAAAATGACAATCAATTGCTTGACCAATTATCATACCATCAATACCACCATTTGTAGCTAAAAGTTTTATAAGTTCAATTTTTACATCATTATGCAAAGATGCATTCGCAATTAAATTAAAACTCTCACTATTTAAGGCATCTCCAACTAAAATAGCTGTAACTTCATCATATTTTGTATGTAGTGTTGGAAATCCTCTTCTCAATGATGCGTCATCCATTGAAGGCAAATCATCATGAATTAAAGAGTATGTGTGTAAAAATTCAACTGCAAGAGCAACTTTCATACTATTTTGTAAAAGTAGAGGTTTTTTAGATTGAATAACACTTAAAAGCAACATTGGACGAAATCTTTTTCCACCAGCTATTAACATATCTTTTAAAGCATCTTCAAAGTGTGGGTGAAAAGAGTCTATTTTGGGAAGATTATTAAGTAAATAATCTTCAAATTGATTTAAAATTGTATTCATCTATTTTTGACCAAAATTTCCTAAATTACCCATAAGACTCATTGCCATTCTTTTTTTATTCTCTTCACTTTGTTTTATAATATCATTCATACAAGAAATTAGTAAAATTTGTAATGAGTCTTTATCTTCTAATAAAGAATCATCTATTTTTAAATCCACAACTTCTGAATTTCCATTTATAGAGATTTCAACCATTCCTCCACCAGCTTTTGCTGTAAAAAGATTTTGTGCATTTACAGCTTCTTGTTCTTTTGCCATATCTTGAAACTTATTTATCATATCTCCAAGATTTAAATTTTTTAAATCAATTCCATCAAACATAATCACTTCCTACAAGCTCATTTGTAATAAGCTCTATATTATTTTTATCATCAACTAGTACAACTGTTGGATTATAGTTTTTTAAATCTTCTTCACTGTATGTTGCATATGCTATTACTATAATCTTATCTCCAATTGCTACTTTTCTAGCAGCTGCTCCATTTAAACACATATCTCTTTTACCAAACTCACCTTTTATTACATAAGTTTGAAATCTCTCTCCGTTATTTATATTTACAATATCAACTTTTTGACCAACCCTCAATTTTGAGGCTTGCATCAACTCTTCATCTATAGTTATTGAGCCAACATAGTTCAAATTCGCATCACTTACTGTTGCTCTGTGAATTTTGCTGTATAACATTTCAAAAGTCATTTAGAAAATCCTTTATTATTTTTTCAAAGCTATTATACTATACTAATTTATTATAAAACTAAATTAAAGGAAAAGTTTATGCGAAAACTACTATTTCTCTTTCTATCTTTTGTAGTTATTTTATTTGCAAATGAAAATATAGAAAAAAATCCAATTGCAATTCTTGATACAAACAAAGGTATCATAAAAATTGAATTAAAACCAAAAATGGCTCCAAAAGCTGTTGAAAATTTTGTAACTCATTCAAAAAATGGTTACTACAATGGGCTTATTTTTCATAGAGTTATGAAAAATTTTATGATTCAAGGAGGAGATCCAACTGGAACTGGTGGAGGTGGTGAATCTATTTGGGGTAAACCTTTTGAAGATGAGTTCACACCAAATGCTGTTTTTGATAAGCCATTTATTTTGGCAATGGCAAACAGAGGAAAAAATACAAATGGAAGTCAATTTTTCATAACAACTGTACCGACTTATTGGCTAAATGGAGCTCACACTATTTTTGGATATGTAATTGATGGAACTAAAGTAGTTAAAGATATAGAAAATGTAGAGACAAGTGGCAGATTTGGTGGAGATAAACCATTAAAAGATGTAGTTATAAATAAAATTACAATAGAGGAGTAAATTTACTCTTCTATAAAATTTTAATCTTCTAACTCACTTTTAGCAACAACTTTTTCAATATCCATTATTACAAGCATTTGATTATTATCAAGTCTTATAAAACCTTTTAAGTATTTTGCAGGAATTCCTGAACCCATATCTGAAACTGTAGCTAAAAGCCCTGTATCTAATTTTTGAACATCATCAACTTTATCAACTACAATTCCAATCATTCTTTTATCTTCAGTTATAACTGTAATAATTGTTGTACTTTCATTATAAACAATTTTTCCTGTATGAAATTTTATTCTTATATCCAAAATAGGAACAACTTCACCTCTTGAATTAATCAAACCTTTAACCCAGTCTTCAGTATTTGGTAAAGTAGTAATATTATCAGGATAAGTCAATATTTCTTTGATTTTTGGAAGCTCTATTGCATACTTCATTGCTCCAAGTTCAAATGTCATAAATTCAGTAATATTTGACGAATTTGCAACTTTACTATCTTTGTTTTCCATGATTTTCCTTTTGTACAACTTTATTTTTGACTATTTTATCAATTATAAACTTGAACTCTATTTTTGTTTTTTTAAACTTATTATTTTACAACTTGCTATAGTTTTTGGTGATTGAAGCTCTAAAATATCGTCTATTTTTAGATTTTCTAAAGAAATTATTTTATTATCTTTTGAAATCTGAACAAATCCAGTTAGTTCTTTTTTCTCAGGATTATTCATAATATAATTTTGTTTTAAACTATCAATATTATTTTGAAATAATTCTAATTTTTGAGAAAAAGTTCTATTAAATCCGTCTTTTAAAAGCTTTATTTGACTCTGTATAAATCCAAATTTTGCTTCAATAGAATTTTGCATAAACAGCTTCTTCATAGAAACCAAATCATTCTCTTTTGATTGAAAAATATTCTTTAATCTATTTTCAAACTCATTTATAAATGCATCAACATATAATAAATGCTCAGTTTTATCTGGAAGAGCTATTTCCATAGAATTTGAAGGAGTTGCAGCTCTTACATCTGCTACAAAATCACTAATGAGATAATCTATTTCATGTCCAACTGCAGAGATTATTGGCGTTTTGGCTTCAAAAATTGCATCAGCAACCAATTCACTATTAAAAGCCCATAAATCTTCTATACTTCCTCCACCTCTACCTACAACCATAATATCACAATTTAAACTATCAGCATATTTTATACTTCTTACAATATCTTCAACACTACCTTCACCTTGAACCAAAGTAGGAATTAAAATAAGCTCAACTAAATTCCATCTATTTGTGGCTACTTTTTTCATGTCCTCAATAGCAGCTCCCGTCGCAGAAGTCACTATTACAATTTTTTTTGGATATTTTGGAAGAGCTTTTTTAACACTTTGTTCAAAATAACCTTTAGCTTGAAGTTTAGTCTTTAATTGTTCAAATGCTAAAGCCAAACTTCCAATTCCATCAGGCTCTATTTTTGTACAAAGTAGTTGATAATTTCCTCTTGGAACATAAACTGTAATATTTCCAGTAACTTGAACTTTTTGTCCATTTTCTAATTGGAACTTTAAATACTTTGTATTTCCTTTAAACATTACACAAGATATTGTAGAGGTTTCATCTTTTATAGAAAAATAAATATGTCCCGAACCATGAACTGTAAGATTTGAAATCTCTCCAGAAACAAAAACTTGCATAAAAGTAGTTTCTAAAAGAGACTTTATTTGAGTATTTAAAACACTTACACTAATTGGATTCATCAAACTTTTTTTGCAATAATTAGTGTTGATATTTTCATTGAAAATGCTTTTACATAAACGGGTTCTAATCCAGCATTTTTTAACTCTTTACATAAATTTTCAGTAGTTAAAAACTCATCAATAGAATCAGGTAGATATCTATAAGCCTCTTTGTTACTTGAAATAATTCCACCTACAACTGGTAAAATTTTATTTATATAGAAGTCTGTTAAATAATCAATTGGTGTCTCTTTTTTATTTTTAGTAAATTCACTAATTACAACTAATCCACCTTTTTTTAAAACTCTTGCAAACTCTATGAAAGCATCTTGTCTTTGAACAACGTTTCTAATTCCATAAGAAATCGAAATAATATCAGCACTTTGCGCTTCTAAAGGCATAAACGTAGCAAAAGCTTCTATGAATTCAACCTCAGGCAATTTTTTTTTACCAACTTCCATCATTCCAACACTTGGATCAATCCCGATGATATTTTTTAATTCAATACCTTTTTTTTGTGCATTTTGTTTCCAAAAAATAATCATGTCACCTGTTCCACAAGCTACATCAACTATTTTTTCAATCTCTTTTTTACCATACAACTCAAAAGTTTTACTACAAGCTTTATCTCTCCAACTTTTATCTATACCCATAGATAAAACTCTATTTGCCTTATCATAAGTTGGAGCAATATTATTGAACATTGATACTATTTTTTCTTGTTTTTCCATCTATATTTTCCCATTTTATATTTTATATAATATATTTACCTATTAAAATTCCAATAATTAAACCTATATTTAAAGCAACTGCAATATACATAAAAGATAATTTTTTATCTGCATAAGGTAGTTTATTAATTATTTTTTCTTGTTCAGCCAAAGTTTTTTCAAAATTATTTGATGCATTTTCTAAATTCACTAAAGCTTTATTTATTGCAATCTCTGAAAACTCCATTCTTTCAACAAGCTCTTTAGCTTGTTTAAAGCTCATATCACTCATTTTTTTATTTCAATCCATCTATCCAAATCACAAAAAATTCTATTTAAAGTATTTAAAACATAATCTTTCGCTTCGGTTTGAATTCTTCTAAAAAATAGGTATTTTCTAGCAGCTTCAATATCACCCAACTCTTTTGCTTCAATTGCCTTTTTAGAAAAATCCGTATTATTATAAGCCATTTCCCAAACTGTACTTCCTAAATATCTACTCATTGTTATAATTTTGTCATTTTTAACTGGAAAATATTTAGGATTTTGTACAAAGTCACAAATAACAGAGTTTGAATCTAAATACTTATGACCAAAAAAGTTTATAAACTGTTCATTATAGTAATCTTCTTCCATTGAAATGGCACGAGTAAGAGCAAAAATCATGTTCTCTTCTGGATTTTTTTCAATCTTTCTAATCTTTTTCATAGTTGCAATTGCATTTTTACCATCAAGTTCACCATCACCTAAAGGAATAATCCACTTAACATTTCCAAAACTTCCAACTTTTTTTATTTCATCAAGTACTAATGAAGAAGTTTTGTTTCCACCAACATCCACAATAACTTCGTGATTATCATCCATTAAAATAAGCTCATCTAAATCTGTAATTTTATTTGTTCCTAGCATTCTTTTATCAACAATTTCAGTTCTTGTAAAAGATTTTGAGTCATTATTTTCATCATCAATCTCTATATAAGTTATTTTTTTACCATGTTTTTTATATAAATATGGTGCAATAACCTGCATTGCTACTGTAGATTTACCTACACCACCCTTTGTTTGAGGAATTATAATCATATAATTTAACCTTTGTTTTATAAACTATAAGAAAAATCATTCTATCAAAACTATTATTAATATTTAACACTAAGTTGAAATAAGTATCAACAAAAAAAAAGGAAAAGAGTTACTCTTTTCCACTTATAATATCACCTGTAAAGCTACTAATTCCATAATCAAGATTTATAACTTGTTTAAATCCCATATTAAGCATTATTCTTTGACAATAAGAACTCCTACTACCACTATAGCAATAAACAATGACAGGTATCTCTTTTTGAGTATTTAAAAGCTCTATAGAGCTATAAAAACTAGTAGTTGGAACAAGATAATCAACGCCTTTTATTCTAGCACCTACCCACTCCATCCACTCCCTTGTATCAACAAGATTAAATTTTATAAATCCAAGTTCTCTTGCTTCAATTAAAGCTTCTAATTCCAAAGAGTTTATTTCACTTTGCTTTAATAAATCTTCACACTCCTCTTTAGTCAACCCTCTACTATGTGTTGCTATAGCATCTCTTGTATCATTACAAGAGCTAAGTTCTTTAGCTTTTTGTGCTGTACAATAAATACCACAATGACAACAACCGTTATTTGGTATTTCATTTTTTAAAGCAGGTTCACAAGGACAAAGTCTATTTTTTTCAGTTTCACTCTCTTCAATAACCATAAAACAAGGACAATATCTTTTTCCATAAATAATTTTATTTCTTGCTAAACCCATTTGTATTGATTCATTAACTTCATCATTTGGATTAAAAACTAAATTATGTTCCTCTAAAACTTTTGAAGTAAACTGCTTAGTTAATTCTAATTCTAATTGAAATTCTTCACTATTTATATCAATTTTTTTCATTACTATTCCTATAAAATATTTTAATTATTAAATGTATCTAAATACAACTTTTCAACTTTTTCTCTAGCCCATGGAGTTTTTCTCAAAAACTTCAAGCTAGAACTTACTGATGGATCAAAATTAAAACATCTAATATTAATTTTATACCCTAATTCTTCCCAACCATAAAAATCTATTAATTTTACTAAAATAGTCTCTAACCTTAGACCATGAAAAGGGTTATTTGGATTATTGTTCAAATCATTTCCTTAAAATAAAGAGTAAATTATACAGTAAAAATTGGAAGTAAGAGATTAAAAGTTAAAAATGAATAAAAATAATTTATAGATAAGGAAATAAAAAAAAGTTCAAGTATACATCTGTGTAAGTAAATATCCTTTGTGAAAGAGTAATGCCAAATGAAAGGCTATTCATTAAAGCTGATAAATACCTGCAATAAAAGGTTAGGGCAAAAAAAAGCTTACCACTTCACACCTATAATCAGATGTAAAAAGGTAAGCTTTTGT
>CAYLKG010000068.1:0-9589 GCA_964384195.1 uncultured Aliarcobacter sp.
TAAATGGTACTTTATGGGAGATTTTATACAATTCTAATTTGCAGTGGTCTCATATAACTCTTAGAAATTATTCTGAATCAAAATATGACTATGTTATGGATGATAAAGGAATTCATGGAAATTTAGGTTCATTAGTTACTGGGATTAAACTTGTAGGAAACAATACATCTGAAATATTAGCAATGATAATGAATACTGGGAATTCTCTGAAAAATAGTACTCAAATACTTTCTAGTGCTTCAAATAATCTTGCAGCTTCATCTAATTCTCAAGCAGCTTCACTAGAAGAAACAGCAGCAGCTCTTGAAGAGATAACAGGGACTATTCAAGCAAATACACAAGCAACTACTCAAATGGCTAATCTTGCTCAAAAACTTGAAAATTCTGCAAAAAATGGTGAAAGTCTAGCAAATGAGACTGCTAAATCTATGGATGATATTTTCAAAGAGGTAAATTCAATAAATGAAGCAATTGAAGTAATTGATCAAATAGCCTTCCAAACAAATATTCTATCTTTAAATGCAGCTGTTGAAGCAGCAACTGCAGGTGAAGCTGGAAAAGGATTTGCTGTTGTTGCTCAAGAGGTTAGAAACCTTGCAAATAGAAGTGCAGAGGCAGATAAAGAGATAAAAGCTATAGTTGAGAAAGCTGGACTAAAAGCAAAAACAGGAAGAGATATTTCAAATAATATGATAGAAGGATTTAATGAATTGAATCAAAATATCTCAAATACTATTGTTACAATTGATAATGTTGCAAAAGCTTCAAAAGAGCAAGAAAAAGGAATCATGCAAATAAATGATGCTGTTAATCTTCTTGACCAATCAACACAAAAAAATGCTCAAGTTGCTGATGAAATCTCATCTATGGCAAATGAAATAGCATCAATGTCGAGTTCTTTGGTAACTGCATCTGCGAGAGCTTCTTTTCTAGAAGATAGTTTGAATAAAGTTTGTGATGTTGATTTGGTTTATGATACGGCACTTTTAAAAGTTGAACTTTTGAAAAATAAAGATGAAGTTTACTCAAAATTATCAAATTATGAAAATTTTACAATCTCTCAAAATGCAAATATAAATGAATGGCTTGAAAATTTACAAAATTCAGGAAAAAAAGTCGATTTAGATTTGTTAAACAAAATAAAAGATCAAAATATCGCTTTTTTTAATGATTTACAAAATTTAGTAAATCTAAACTCATCAAAAGCAAACAACGATATTTTAAATCAAAAAGCTAAGGATATTGAAGAAAATTCTTTGAAATTATTTAGTGATTTAAATGAAATAAAAAAGGTTGCTTGTAAATAGATACAAACAAAAGGGATTTTTCAAATCCCTTTTTAAAAAACTTGCTTATGCCTGCATACTTTTAATCAAAGCTTCTAATTCATCAGAATCTAAAGTATTTTCATTTGATTCAATATTTTTAGCACTTGGAGCAAGATTATAAGGACTTTTATCAATACTATTATGATCACAAACAAAATTAACTACTCTTTCTATTTTTTGCCTGTGTAAATCCTGATTTTGTAAAAGCCCATAAATATTTGATATAAGATTTGAAAGTTTACTTTTTTGATGAATAGGCAAAGATAACTCTTGGATTAAGTTATCTATTTCTTCTGTGTTATTAAAAATTTCTTGTGCGTTATTTTCAGACTCTTTTATGACTTCACATAACTCTAAAATAATATTCTCATAGCTCATTTTCGGCTCCCCCTTTAGAATTTTTTCTTTGTTATTTTTTAGTCTATCTATTTTTAACTTAACTCTTTATGCAAAATTTCTGCAATAAGTTCAGTTGCGTAAGATCCTTTTGGAAGATAAAAACTTAGCTCCATGTGATTTTTATCTTCTTTATAATTACTTTGTAAATTCTCTGGAAAAATAAATGCAAATCTTCTTGCCCCATCTTCACCCATTTCAACATCAAACTCTTTTTCTATATCTTGTGCAAAACCTTCAGATTTTTTTACTCTTTTTCCACAAAGCAAACCTGTTGGAACTCTATCTTTTTCAAAGAATTTTTGACTTTCAGTTTCTAAGTCATCTATAATAAAAATTTTACCAAAAGGATAGTGACTTAATAAATCTCCAGTTAAAATTTTAAAAGGATGAAGCTGTTTTTTCGCTCTTTTTACCTCTTCAAGTGGAAGATTTAGTTTTTCACAAATCTCTTTTGGCTCAAAAGCAGTTATTAATTTTGAAATTTCAATTCTTTTTGAAAGCCATGAGTTAAATAGATAACTTTGGTAAGCATTTATAAACATTTGCTTTAAATTTTTATTTCGTTCTTTCAAAGTTCCTTCAACAATCGCTTTACCCTTTTTATAGTTTTCTCCATCTATTCCAAATCTTTGAAATCCAAAATAATTTGGCATTCCAAAAGTAGCAATTTGTCCCATAGCCTCTTCTATTTTTTGTTTTTCAACCAAACCAACTCTTTTTAATCTAATAAAAAAATTGTTCCCTTTTAAATGTCCTATTTTTATCTTATTATTATGATATGTAGTTTCAAGTATTTTTATATTTTCATGTGAAAACTCTTTTAAAGCCTCTTCAAACTTTCTATGAACTGAAATATGCTGAACTGTCATTGCATTTTTATCTTTTAACCCTGCATATCCAAACTCTCTAGGACTACATTTTAGATAATTTGCTAAAATCTCTATTGCATCCCATGTTGCTAAATCTTTTTTTCTTAGCTTTAAAATAAGATGCTCACCCTCTCCACTAAATTCATAAAGTGGTACTTCATTTACCACGAAATCATCTTTACTTTGTTTAAAAACCACATCAATATGTGAGTGATTTAAGTATCTTTGTAACTGCAATTTTTTTCCTTAATTTTTAAAATGGTGATTTTCAAAGTTACTTTTGTAACTTCCTTTTATAGCTTTTGCAAAAATATTTATTTTGATTTTATGTTTTTTTGCAATATTCTCTATTTTTTTTAAATTCTTAGTGCTACAAGAAAAAAGAATTTCATACTCTTCTCCCGATGTTCCAATTTCTTCTTTTATCTCTTTTAAAAATTTAAAGCCAACGTTTGAAGCTTTTGAAAGTTTTTCTAAATCTAAAAAAAGACCATCACTAATATCCATAGAAGCATTTACATATTGTGCTGCTTCGTAAAAAAACTCTGCATTTAAAATAGGTTTTATAAATTTTGAATTCTTTTTAACTTTTTTACCATTTAAAAGAGTCTCTAGATCCTTTTTACTTGTTCCTAATTTTCCTGTATAACATATAAAATCATCTATTTTAACACTATTTCTAAATACTGGATTTTTTGTTTTTGAAATAATCGTAATGCTAATATCAAGTTTACAATTTTCAATAGTATCTCCACCAACTATCTCAAAATCAAACTCTTTTGCAGCTTTTTTAAAACCACTTACAAGAGCTTTTAAATCTTCTTGCGTATAACTATTAGGAATTGCTATAGAAATAAGAGCATATTTTGGCCTAGCATTCATAGCTATAGCATCAGAAATATTTACAATCATAGATTTATAGGCAATTTGTTTAAGATTCATCCAATCTTTTTTAAAATGTACATCCTCAAAAAAAGCATCCATAGAATAGACAAATCCATCTATAAATGCTCCATCATCACCGTTGTACATACTATTTGATATCTGTTTTATAAAAAAATCTTCTTTGTTCATGGGTGCAAGTGTATCAAAGTTTTGCAAAATATATTTAATTTTCTAAAATAAAACTTGAACTCCATACTCTTCATGTAAAATAACCATCTTATAGTAATCTTTTCTATCATTATTTACTCCAAACCTCTTTTGTGCTTTAAATTTGATTTCTACTTCATTTCCGGATAAAAGTTCTCTTATCTCACTATGTTTTAAATAGTGTCCATATCTGCTCAGAGAATTTTGCCAAATCTTAAAACTACATTTTGAATCAATAGTAAGTTCAAAAAATTCACCATCTTCTGTTTTCCAATGAGCATTGCTACAAGCATATAACTCGACTTTTTTTCTTCTTACCTCTTTTTTCCTTACCTCAATTTCACCATCTTCACAATAAGGGCACTTTCCCAAAATCATTTTTACTCTCTTTTTAATTATTTAAATTTTTATTGAATTATATTTATGTTTAATTATATATAAAATTTTAACAAAAACTTAACCTTAATTTTATATACTTAAAAATCTTAATAAAAGGGAAAATCATGAAAAAATCAATCTTAGTTTCAATGCTACTTTTAAGTACATCTTTGTTTTCTATGGAGCATAGAAATCATAATATGCAAGAGATGAGCCACCAAAATCATCAAATGAAGGAAACTTCAAATGTAAACTCAAATATTCCAAAAGATGCGAAATGCTCTGTTTGTGGTATGTTTGTTGCAAAATATGCTAATTGGGCTGCAACTATTAAAACAGACAAAGAAACATTTTATTTTGACGGTGTAAAAGATATGATGAAATTTTATTTCGAACCAACAAAATATTCAAAAGATGCTAGTTTAAAAGATTCTAAAGTCCTTGTAACAGATTACTATACTTTAGAGCAAATTGATGCTAAAAGTGCATTTTATGTAGTTGGTTCAAATGTTATGGGTCCTATGGGAAATGAATTAATACCATTTAAAGATGAAACTAGCGCTAAAGACTTTTCAAAAGATCACGTAGGTAAAAAGATTTTAAAATTTGAAGAAATTACGTTAGAAAGTATTCCAAAACATCATTAATACAATGCGTTTAGACGCATTGTTTAACAAAACTACTCTTTAATAAAAGAACAACAGTAATCAACTAGAGAATGAACTCTTAATTTAAACTTTGTATTTGCAGGAATTTCAAAAGAAGCTGGCCCTTCAAACTCTTGCCAGTCAGAAGCAGGAACTAACAAATCTATTTTTCCTCTTTGTATATCAATAACTTCTTTATTTACAGTATTTAACTCATACTCACCAGGAAGCATTATTCCTAGAGTTTTTTTAGAACCATCATCAAATGTAATTGCTCTACTTGTAATATGTCCATCATATAAAATATTTGCAGCTTTTGCAATAGAAACACCTTTAAAATATGACATCATAGTCTCCTTAAAATTTATCACTAAGATTATATCAAATCAATTATATGATATTATTGAAGCAAAAGGCTATAAATGTTTTGTTATAATCCATAAATTTAAAAAAAGGTGTAAAAATGAGTATCCAAAAAGAACTTGAAGAGCTAATAAAAAATGAAGTTTTAGTTGAAATTGAAGATTATATAGATGATATTTTTGAAATAATAGCAGGAAAAAAAGAGACTCCCGAATTAAAAGAAGAATTAGTTCATATGCAAGATATGAAAAAAGATTTTGAAGAGATTTTAAAAGAGTTAGAAGATGGTCAAATAGATGATGAAGAAGCTCAAGAAATTTATGATGAAATAGTTGATATGCTAGAAGGTTTTGAAGAAGAGTAGTATGCAAGGCTACATTATTGATACTAAAACTGTAAAAGATGATGATTTAATAATAACAATTTTATGTGAAAATGAGCTAATTACTTCATATAGATTTTATGGAGCTAGACACTCAAATATCAATATTGGCTACAAAATAGATTTTGAATTAGAAAAAACAAAATCCTCTATTCCTAGATTAAAAGATGTTATGCAACTAGGTTTTCCATGGATATTAAATACTCAAAAAATGTATGCTTGGCAAAGATATTTAAAACTTTTCTTCTCACATTTAAAAGAGCTAGAAGAGTTGGAACCTTTTTACTTTTTTTTACTAGATAATTTGGTATTAAAAATAGAAAAACAAAATGTTTTAAGAGCTATTTTAGAGTCTTATTTATTATTGTTAGAGCATGAAGGAAGACTTCACACAGATTTTGAGTGTTTAATATGCGAGGTGGAAATAAATAGTAATTTATCAATTTTAAGAGGATTTTTACCTGTTCATAAAGAGTGTATAAAAGGAAAAGTTTTTGATTATAAAAAAATTAAAGAGCTTTTTTTGTCAAAAAAAACTATAAACTTAAACGATGAAGAGGTGGAAAATCTTTTTGAAATTTTGCTTTTTGGATTATAGACGTATATTTTAAAAACTAAAAAGAGATAAGAAATTCTTATTTCTCTTTATTTTTGTTATAATTTACTTTTTAACTCTTCAATAGAAGCTACTAAAGATTGTATATCAAGGTCATATTTTTTTGCTTTTTCTAAAGCTTTTTCAATACTCTTATCGCTTAAAGGTTCTATTATATTTGCGGCAGTTCTAATAACATCTAAAATTTGAGTTCTTCTTACAAATTCTGGATCAGCATTTGAAATTTCATCTACAAACTCTATAGAATTTATTAAATTAGTACTTAATTTCCAATGTCTGAAAACTTGAGCCGTTACACTTGCTGTAGTTGAGTTTAAAAATTCATATTCAGCTTCTTTAATAGATGTCAATTTTATTTTTTCAAAAAATTCTTTTTCTTTTCCTTCAGATACAACAACTGAAGCCAAAATAAACTTACCAACTTCTTGTAAAAGTGAAGCTAAAACTATGTCATCTTGATATTCAACTTCAAAACTTGAAAGCCAAATATTTGCTAAAAAGGAAGCAATATTTGAACCTATCATAAAATCATCAGTTGTTATTCCATAGGGTTTTAAATTTGTTTGTAACAAGTTTTGAATACTTCCACCAATTGCAATATAAATAGTAAAATTAATTCCTAAAAGACTCAATGCTCTTGAAGGTGTTCAACTTTTGTTCTAAAACCAAACATCGCAGAGTTTGCAATTTTAAGCAAAGTAGAAACTATTAAAGCATCTTTTTCTATAATTTGTAATAGCTCACTTAACTCTTTATCTTGTTTTTTTCTAAACTCTTCAATTTCAATAATAGTTTTTGGCAATGGTGGTAAAGACTCAATTTTTTCAAGTATTTTACTAGTCATATATTTTTCCTATTTAATTTTATACATTAAATCTAAAGTGCATAACATCACCATCTTGAACGATGTAATCTTTACCCTCAAGTCTTAGTTTTCCTGCATCTTTACATTTAGCCTCTCCGCCAAATTTAACAAAATCTTCGTATGATATAACTTCAGCTTTTATAAACCCTTTTTCAAAGTCATTGTGAATAACAGCTGCTGCTTGAGGTGCTTTTGTATTTTTTCTTATAGTCCAAGCTCTCACCTCTACTTTTCCAGCTGTAAAATAGCTTTGAAGCCCTAATTTATCAAATGCTTTTTGAATAATTTGTTCTAATCCTGATTCTTGAACACCTAAATCATCTAAGAATACTTTAGCTTCATCATCTTCAAGCCCTACAAGCTCTTCTTCTATTTTTGCACAAAGAACAATAACATCGGCATTTACACTAGATGCATACTCTTTTAAAACTTCTACATATTTATTTATACCAGTTGCAAGTGTATCTTCATCTACATTTGCACCATAAATCACATCTTTGTTAGATAAAAATCTAAGCTCTTTATCTAAACTAATAAAGGCTTCATTATCAATATTTTCAAAAGTTTTTACAGGTTGTAATTCACATATATGTGCATATAACTCTTCAGCAATTACAAGCTGAGATGCAGCCTCTTTACTGCCTTTTGCTTGTTTTTTAAGCCTATCTATCTTTTTTTCAAGTTGTGAAATATCAGCATAAATTAACTCTGTTTCAATTATTTCAATATCTCTTAAAGGATTTACATCACCTTCTACGTGAGTAATATTTCCATCTTCAAAACATCTAACCATATGTAAAATCACTTCAACTTCTCTAATATTTGATAAGAACTGATTTCCTAACCCTTCACCTTTGCTCGCACCTCTTACAAGACCTGCAATATCAACAAAATCAATAGTTGAATGCTGAATTTTATCAGGATTTACTATTTTTGCTAATTCATCTAATCTCTTATCAGGAACTGGTACAATTGCTTTATTTGGCTCAATTGTACAAAAAGGATAATTTTGCGCCTCCGCATTTTGTGCTTTTGTTAAAGCATTAAAAGTTGTACTTTTCCCAACATTTGGAAGCCCCACTATTCCTACTCCTAATCCCATTGTATTCCTTTATCTTTATTTATCATTATTACTCAACATCCCTATTTATCGAAGTTTTAAGAGTTTTTTTGGTTTTTTAAATGTACAATAACATTTCAATATTTAACAATATTTTTTAAATCACACGGACTAAACAAGGACTTTATTTAATTATGCAATTTAAAACTTTACCAAAAAAAATCCCCACGAATGAAGAGGGTATTTTCTATAAGAGTATTATAAATGAAAATGGCAAAGAAATAGATAAAACTTACATTATAAGATATCGAGAAAATAATATTGATAAATTAAAAACTGTAGGTAAATATTCTCAAGGAATTAGAATTAACTATTGTAAACAAGTTAGAAATGAAATTTTAATGAAAATGAGGCTAGGAGAAGAACCACCTGCTATAGTAAAAAAGAAAAGGAAAACAATCACTACTCTTGATAATTTTGCAGAAATTTATTTTAAAGAAAAAGAGTTAGAAGTTAAAGATATTGAAAAAATTAAAAAAAGTTATATAAATCATATAAAGCAATTTCTAGGACATAGAGATGTTGATGAAATAACTTCAGATGATATTAAAGAAGTACAAAAATTTAAAAGAAATGTCCTTGCTGAACGAACTGTTAATGCATTAATTCAAATTATCGGTGCAATTTATAATGTAGCTATTCAAAAAGATCTTTTTAAAGGTAATAATCCCGTAAATAAAAGTATAAAAAGAGTTAATGTTGATAATAAAAGAGAAAGATATTTAACCCTTGAAGAAATAAATATACTTTTAATTGAAGTAAAAAATGAAGAATATTTATATACTTTTGTACAACTTGCACTACAAACTGGAGGAAGAATGGGTACAATATTATCTATTACAAAAAAAGATATAAAACTTGAATCTAATACTATTCAACTTAAAGATCACAAAAATAATTCTACATATCTAGGATTTTTCAATAATGAACTAAAATTTCTTTTGGAAAAAAGAATAAAGAATTTAAATGCGAATGATTTCATTATTGATAGGGGTAAGCAGGTTATTCAGGATAGACTTACCAAGATATATAATAAACATTTTAATGTTGGTCTCGCAAATGATGATAGAAAAAACCGTGTAGTAACTCATACACTAAGACATACATTTGCAAGTCATCTTGCCATAAAAGGAACACCTATTTATACTATTCAAAAATTAATGAATCATAAAGATATAACAATGACTTTAAGGTATGCTAAATTAGCTCCAGACAGTGGTAAAGAAATGGTTTTACAACTATATAAGTGTTGATTTTATAAATCAATTGCTCTTTTACTATTCATACACTTGATACTAGGTTCAACACACAATAAATTAATAATTTTTTATATGTGAAAGTCAAGTTAAGTAATTTTAATTAAAAATATTCTACATAAATAAAGTACAAAATTAGATAATGTTTTATATATTGCTAAAAGATAAATTTTTTAAAATATTTTATTTATATAATTAATCTCAATATAATCAATCAAATGAGCCACTTGCAGATTCCTGCAAACAACCAATAATTTAAGCTAATTTAAATTTT
>CAYLKG010000069.1:0-9374 GCA_964384195.1 uncultured Aliarcobacter sp.
TCTAAGAGAATAAAACTTTACAAAAAATTGTTCAATTTTCTTGGGGTATTATAGTAAAACTATTTTTGACAAAAATGGAAAAGCTCTTAGAATGATTGGTTTTTATACAAATATTACGAAAATTAAAAATCTAGAAATGGAATTGAGTAAATTACAAAAAGTAATAGAACACTCTCCTATTTCAATTGTAATAACAGATATAAAAGGAAATATCGAATATGTAAATCCAAATTTCTGTCAAATTACAGGTTACAGTGCAGAAGAGGCAATGGGTAATAATCCAAGAGTTTTAAAATCAGAATATAATTCAAGTTTAGAGTATAAAGATTTATGGGAAACAATAATAAATAAAAAAACTTGGGTTGGTAAATTCAAAAATAAAGATAAAAATGGTAAAGAATTTTGGGAAAGTGCGATTATAACTCCTATTCTTGATGATTCAAACGAAATTGTAAACTTCCTAGCAATAAAAAAAGAGATTACAAAAGAGATTTATTTAAAAGATGAGATAAAAAATAAAGAAGAGATGATGATTGCCCAATCAAGACATGCTGCAATGGGTGAAATGATTAGTATGATTGCACATCAGTGGAGGCAACCAATATCTGTTATTGCAATGGCTTGCAATAATATTTTAATAGATATCGAGCTTGAATCAATAGACAATGAACAACTAAAAGATAGTGCTGAATCAATGTTAGAGCAGACAAAATATCTATCTCAAACAATTGAAGATTTTAGAAACTTCTTTAAACCAGACAAAAAAAGAGAAATAGTAAATCCAAAAGAGGTTGTAGAAGAAACTCTAAGTATTATCTCAAGCTCACTTGAAAGCAACAATATCAATGTTATTTTCGAAAAAGCTGACGATTGTAAAGTATCTATATTTTAAAGAGAACTTTTACAAGTATTTTTAAATATTGTAAAAAATGCAAAAGAAGCTTTTGAAGGCAAAAATATAGAAAATAAAATTATTGAAATATCTATTACAAAAATAAATAAAACAGTAAAAATTGAAATTTATGATAATGCTGGAAATATTGATGAAAAAATAAAAGATAAAATCTTCGATCCATATTTTTCTACAAAAGATGAAAAAACAGGTACAGGACTTGGAATGTATATGTCAAAGACGATTATAGAAAAACATTTAAATGGCGAATTAGGATTTTATAACAAAGGTGAAGGAGTTGTTTTTTATATAAATTTAATTGGCAAAGAAGACTGATATTCTTATTTTTCCAATAAGATATCAGCTTTAGTTTTTAGCTTTTTTTTGTATAAAAGTTCTTTTTCTCTTTGTGAAAAAATTTCTTCTTTTTGCATTTTTGGCTCTTTATTAACCTCTTTTTTATTCTCTTGTTCTTTTTTTACAGGCTCTTTTTTAAATATATTTAAAACAAGGTAAATCGAAAGTAAGATATTAAATAAAATAATAAACCACTTAGCAAAAAGAACATATTTAAGATATTGTGTATTGTTTGTAAGATTTAGATACTCAACAATATCCGTATAAATCAAACCTGAAAAAAGAGCAACCAAAAGGAGAAAAAATACGAAAATTGCTCTTTTTCTAAATTTATATAAGTAGTACCAAAATAGTGCTGATTTAACTTGCTTGAACATATTTTATCCTATACGAAAAAGTTTATTCCAAGAGCAGCAAGTGCAACAGCTAGGGATTTTGTTTTTAAATCATCAATAATCTTTCTCTCTTCATCTGCAATTATTATTTCTAATTCTTCATCAGTAAAATCATCAAAAGTTTTATGATTTTCAACAAGCCTTGCTTTAGTTGAGATAATTGCTTTTTCTCTAATTTTAAGACTAATCAACTCTTTTAGTTGAACACTTTTTATTTTTGGATAATCAAAAATTTTTGTAGCACCTTCGCTTGCGATATTTACAATCTCTTTAGACTTCTTTTTTAAGATATCTTTAATTCCCATCTCTTACCTTTAAAAATTTAAAAGATTGTAGCATATAAAAATTTACGAAAGGTATTCCCATCTTTTATATTTTGATGCCAACTCTTTTATCTCTTCAAAGCCAAAAACCTTTATAAAGACAAATCTTCCACTTTCCAAAAAAGCTTTAATTTTCATAAAAATCCTTTTTATTAATAATATTTTATTTTATAAAAATAAAGCTGATTATCTACTTAAATTTATATACTTTTATATATATTTTATTTTTATATGATATACTTTTGAATATTAAGGGAAGAATATGGATAAAGAAGAATTTAAAATGCTTTTAAAAGAAGCAAAGCTCACTAAATCGTCATTTTCTAAGCTTTTAGGAGTTAAATATCAAAGTGTAAACACTTGGGGTAATAATAATAGAGGGGTTCCTTATTGGGTTAAATCTTGGCTACATTTGTATATTTTGAATACTCAATACAATAACTTAAAAGAAGTTCTAAAAAATAGTAATATTTGCAATGAGTTGAACCTAAATAAATAGTATAAAAGCCGTAACAAAGCCTTTTTTTTGTATATTATCAAAAATTTTACAGGAAGAAATATGCGTGATTTTTTACAAAAAGCTAAGCAAAGTAGCCGTGTTGTCGCTACTTTGGGAACTGCAATGAAAAATGATATTTTACTTCAAATGGCAGATGAATTAGTAAGCTCTACATCTTTAATCTTAGAGGCAAATAATATTGATATGCAAGTTGCAAAAGAGATGAATTTAAGCTCTGCTATGCAAGATAGACTTTTTTTAAATGAGAAAAGAGTTGTAGATATGGCAAATGCAATTAGACAAATTGCATCTCAAACAGAACCTGTTGGAAGAGTTCTTGATGGTTGGGTAACTAAAGATGGGTTAAACATTCAAAAAGTATCTATTCCAATTGGAGTTATTGGAATTATTTATGAAAGTCGTCCAAATGTTACAAGTGACACAGCTGCACTTTGCTTTAAAAGTGGAAATGTTTGTGTACTAAAAGGTGGAAAAGAGGCTGAAAATTCAAATCAAGCAATTGCAAAAATATTACAAACTGTATTAGAAAAAAACAATCTTCCAAAAGAGGCTATATCTTTACTTCCAGATAGTAGCCGTGAAGGTGTAGCAAAACTTATAAAAGAAGATAAATTTGTAGATTTAATAGTTCCAAGAGGAGGAGAATCATTAATTAGATTTATTAGTGAAAATTCTAGTATTCCTGTAATAAAACATGACAAAGGTGTTTGTCACACTTACATAGATCAAGATGCAGCTGTAGGCAAAATTACAGCTATTGTAATAAATGCAAAATGCCAAAGACCAAGTGCATGCAATGCTTTGGAAACTCTACTTATTCATGAAGATATAGCTCCACATATTTTAAATGGACTAGATGAAGCACTAAAAGAGCAAAATACTACAATAAAAGCTTGTAGCGAAACTTTAAAATACATAAAAGCTATTTCTGCAATTGAAGAAGATTTTGATATCGAATATTTAGATAATGTGTTGAATATTAAAATTGTTAAAAATATTGATGAAGCGATAACTCATATTCAAAAACATGGTTCAGGACACTCTGAAGCAATTTTAAGTGAAAATTATACAGCGATTAATAAATTTCTAAATGAAGTTGATGCTGCTTGTGTTTATGCAAATGCAAGTACAAGATTTACTGATGGGGGAGAGTTTGGACTTGGTGCTGAAGTAGGAATTTCTACAAATAAACTTCATTCAAGAGGTCCTATGGGAATAAATGATTTAACAACATTTAAATATAAAATCTATGGCAATGGCCAAACAAGAAAGTAGGAATTTTCATGACAACTAGACTTTTTTTAGGATTTCTTAGCGCTTTAGCTATTATGTTTTTTTGGTTTTTTCTAGGGGAAAAAGCTATTTCAAAAGATGATTCAAATCATTTTTCAAAACTACAATGTGTATCTTATGCTCCATTTGGAAAAGATGAATCTCCTTTTTTGTTTGATAAAGGTTTAGCTCTGAAAGAAGAGAATATTAGAAAAGATTTAGAACTTCTTTCAAAATATACAAGCTGTATCAGAACTTACTCAACAGTTGGACTTGAGGCAATTCCAAAATATGCAAAAGAGTTTAATCTTCAAATGTTAATGGGAGTTTGGGTTAGTAAAAGTGAAAAACAATCAAGAGATGAGATTGAAACTTTAAAAAAATTAGCTGCGCAATATCCAGAGGTTATAAAAGCTGTTATTGTTGGAAATGAGGTACTTTTAAGAGGCGATTTAAGCGAAAGAAAACTAACTGAATATATTCTTGAAGTAAAACAAGCTTTACCAAATGTAAAAGTAACATATGCTGATGTTTGGGAATTTTGGTTAAAGCATCCAAATATGAAAAATGTTACAGACTTTGTAACAATTCATATTTTACCTTATTGGGAAGATATCCCAATGAGTATTCAAAGATCAATTAGCCATTTGGCAGACGTTAGGGTTAAAGTTGAAAAAGAGCTAGGAACTTCTGATATTTTAATTGGTGAAACAGGATGGCCAAGTGAAGGAAGAGCAAGAGAAGATGCAGTTCCAAGTAGAATTAATCAAGCAAAATATGTTAGAGATTTTGTGAAACTAGCAGATGAAAGAAACTGGAATTACAATATAATTGAAGCTTTTGACCAACCTTGGAAGAGAGTTAGTGAAGGTGCTGTTGGTGGATATTGGGGATTATTTGATGAAAATAGAGCAGATAAAAATGTATTTGCTGGTAATGTTTCAAACTTCCCAAATTATCTATATTTAGCACTTATTTCACTTGGATTAGCTTTTGCATTTTATACAACAATTAGAAAAAAAAGATTATCTAAAACTAAATTAATTGCATTTACTGTTGTAAATACTATTTTTGCAATACTTTTAACTTTACAGATTGAACAATATTATGTTATTTCTAGAAATTATTTAGAAGCTATTTGGGCAATAGTTATTGTTGGATTGTGTTTATATATGTACAATTTTGTGATAAGTAAAATTGTACAAACAACAAAAAATATTGAAATTCCAAGACTTGCCCTTTATTTATCATCATTTTTAGTATTTGTTATTTCTACTAATTTAGCTTACAATGGAAGATATGAAAACTTTGAAATTTATGGTTTTGCTCTTTTAGCTCTTGCATTTATTTACTCTTTATTTGGTAATTTCAAAGAGTTACATTTTGGATTATTTGAAAAAATTCTAGGTTCTACACTATTAGTAAATGCAGTAATTACACTTTACAATGAAACAATAGTTAACATTTTCTCAAATATTTGGTTTGTAATATCTTTAATTTTTGCAAGTATTTTATTAGTAGGTAAAGAGTCTATTTTAAAAGTAAAAGATTATATTTTCTTCACAATAATCTTTGCTCTAGCAATAACTTTATTTAAAATGGGATTCATTTCAAACAATGAATTAGCAATTGCTTGTAATAATGATGCTAGTTCTATTTCATGTGCTGTTAGAAGCTCTATGTGGTCATATATCTATTTTGGATATTTAGGTGCTATTGCAATTGTGTTTGGGGTGTTAAGTCTAGTTTTCAATAACAAAAAATTTACTATAGTAGCACTTTTTGTAAGTTTATTCTCAACTATTCTTACAAATACTTTCCTAGGAAGTATTGCATTTATGTTAGTAGCTTACTCTATATCAAAGCTAATTTACAAAAAACAAAAAAAGGAAGTTTAAAAACTTCCTTTTATAAAACAACTGCTTGAGTTATTATTAACTCACTTTTATTGCAAAGTTTCTTTATCTTAAAGCTGTTTGTGGCAACTCCATCTTCTATATCTGTAACCATCATTTGTAAAATCGTGTAACATGAATTTGGTACTTCAAAATGACTACCCATTCCCATTGTAGCTTTTTGTATTGGTGAGTGTGCATCCATTCCTATAACATTGTCATAGCAACCTGTAAGTCCAATATCACTTAAATATGCAGTAGTTCCAAATATTTGTAAATCATCAGTTCCAACATGAGTATGAGTTCCACAAATCGCACTAACTTTGTCTTTGAATATCATTAGCATAACTCTCTTTTCACTTGTAGCTTCACCGTGAAAATCAACAAAAATATTTTTTATATTTTGCTCTTCAAGTTCTTTAATTACTTTTTTCGCAAGATTAAAAGGATTATCAACTATTGGCATTGAAAATTGGCCCATTAGGTTTAAAACAGCTAATTTTTCAATATTATCACCATTTTCACCTATTTTTACATCACAAATTTTAATTCCTGTTCCAATCACACCTTCTGGATAGTTATGTGGTCTTAAAACACTCCCTCCTTCAAGCAAGACATTCATATCTTTTTTCTTATCAAAACTATGATTTCCACCAGTTATTAAGTCAACTCCACTTGAAAAAAGCTCTTTTGCACTTTCAAGAGTAAGCCCAAAACCATGGCTCGCATTTTCTCCATTTGCTATTATAAAATCGATATTAAACTCTTTTTTTATTGCTTTTAAATTCTCTCTTACTATTTTTCTTCCAGGACGACCAACAATATCGCCTATAAATCCTATTCTCATCTATCTTCTTTTTAAAAAATTTTCTTATTATAATAAATTAAACTAAATCTTCTTCAAACTTTTTTAATACAACTTCAAAAACAGCCCCATTATCCTTATTATAAGCTTTGATTTCTCCATTTTGTTCATCTACTATTTTTTTTGCTATATTTAAGCCAACACCCATTCCACCTTGCTCTTTAAAAGAAACAAAAGGTTCAAAGATGTCATTAATAATATCTTTATTAATTCCACCTGCTGTATCTTTAAATTTAATAACAATATTATTTTCATCTTCAAAAATTGATATATTTATAGCTCTTTTTTCATAATCTTCAATTTTAATTAACTCATCTAAAGCATTATTTAAAATAATAACCCAAACTTGTTCTAGTCTTTGTTTTTGAACTTTACTATTAAAAATATAACCATTTTTATCAATATTATCTATGTCAAAAAGTTTATCATTTAGAAATATTTTAGAAATCTGTTTTGATTTATTATAAGCCATTGTTAATGCCGTAATTAGTGTTGAATATATATTTACAACCTCTTTGACCTCTTTTGTACTTTGTGACATCTCTCTCATAGATTCAATAATATTTGCTAATCTAGTAATTCCTTCTTTCATCTTATTACTATCATAAAGCATTCTCTCTTTTATGTCAGATGCCGGTAAATCTTCAATGTCATACTGCATAAGCTCTAAATTACCCTTTATATATGTAAGAGGTGTATTTATCTTATGGACAATTCCTGCAGCCATAGAACCAATATAGCTTAATTTTGCATTTTTTATCTGCTCTTGAAGATGAATTTTATCTTTTGCTTTACTTTTTTCTAGCTCCTCTTTTATTCTTTGCTCTAGTGAACTATTTAACTCTTTTAATTTAATTTTATCTTCTAGTTTATTTAATACAAAAACTATTTTATTTGTGTAAGAAATCAAAGTTAAAGATACTTCCAAATGAATAGGTGTTTTATCTTTAGTTATAAATATTTGCTCAATTTTACTAATACTTCCCAATTCATCAAGGCTGTTTAATAGTTTTTGAAATACATCTTTTGATTGTTCACTTATTAAATCAAGGCTGTTCATATTTAAAAGTTGTCCACTTCCATATCCCAAAATATCACAAATATTTTTGTTTAATTTTAAAAAATTTCCCTCTTTACTTAAAAGTGCAACTCCACTATCAACATTTTGAAATATTGCATCATATTCATCAACTTGAATATTTAATCCTAAATATAAGTTTTCAACCCTTTTTTTATCTGTTATATCTTCACAAATCAAACTATAATAATCTAAAGTTGAACCCTTAAAAATACCTTCTACATAAACTTTGAAGAAAAAACTTTCCCCACTTTTTTTAACGCCTTCAAACTCATCAAATATGTAAGTTTTATTATTTATACCTATTTCTGATTTTATAAAATCAACATGCCTAAAATCTTTTTTTAATAAAAACCTATACTCATGCCCTACTAATTCATTTTTTGAAAAACCAAGAAAATAGGCTAAAGAGCTACTTAAATCTTTTATTTCTCTATTAGGATAAATTTCCATAGACATAATATATCTATCAATAATTTTATCTCTCTCATTTAATTCTAAAATATTATTTTCATTTTTTATAAATTCAGCTTTATTTATATCTAATCTTTTATTCAATAAATATGTAATTATTAATGAAAAAATAAAAGATAAAATAAATAAAGATATAACAACCGGGCTACTTACAACTTTTTTGTAGTTTACAATAAAATCTTCTTCAAACTCTTTGTCTAATTGTATTAAAAATGTAAAACTAATGTCATCTTCAATTTCTATTTTTTTTATTATATATTCATTTTTATTTAAATCGTTTGGAATAGCTGAGTTAATATAATCATTGTAATTATTTACAATAAATATTTTTTTAGGATATTTATTTATAATATTTTGAAAAATTTCATTTAAATCAATTTTTATTGAGTAAAAATTATCTTTTGACCTAATTACAAAATTCATACTGTTAGTGTTATCATTCATTGAATAGTGATAAATTTCTTTATAATTTAAACCTCTCATATTCTTAAAATAATTAGTTGCAAAAAGATTTCTTAGTTGACTGTATTCTAAAACTTCACTTTTATTGTTTGAAATATTTAAAATTTTCAAACTCTCTTTTGCACTTAAATTAATCACTTTAAAACTAGAAATATTTTTATCTTGAAAAATTATATTTTCAATAAAATTTATAATTTCATCATTATTATTGAAATTTGAAATAATACTTTCTATTAAAATAACTTTTTCATCATATTTTTTAAGAAAATTCTTAAACAAATCCTCTTGCTCTTTTAAAATAAATTCACTCTTTTTTATATTTTCTTCTTTACTATATGAGTAGTAAAAATTGTAAAAAACTAAAAATAAAACGACATTATGTAGCAAAGACACCAAAAAATATGATTTAAGCCCTATAATATAAGGCTTGATGCCTTATTGTTTTTGTTTGAATTTTTGAAAAAAAATGAAAATTATTGTTAAACATTCCCAAAAAGGGAATATTTTTAAATAAGATTAAAAGACAGTTATACCCATATTGAAAAATGTATTAGCTATACTAACCATTCCTCCAGCAATAATACAAATTGTACCGCCTATTAAAAAAACATTGTGTAATTTACTTCCATCTGTAATCCTTGTAAATACATAAGATAAAAATATAATTAAAAAACCTAACAATGCTAATAACTTTCCTAAATTACCATTAAGCCAACTAACAAAGACATTGTTAAGATCACCAAAACTATCCTGTGCAAAAACAGATATAGAACAAAATAATATAACTAGTCAGTCCTGAAAAACACACTTTTGGAGTTTAATTTTTTTTAATAATCCAAAT
>CAYLKG010000070.1:0-9149 GCA_964384195.1 uncultured Aliarcobacter sp.
TATGCCAGTTTGTTTTAGATTATCATTTCTCTATTGAAAAATTTGGGTTTAATAAATATTTTATTTTTTATTACCATTTATATGATAGATAAAAACTATCAAGTCTTTTGGATACTACAATCGGGTTCAGTAACTCAGTTAATGCACATCACTTAACACTACATAAACTACTTTGAGTCTAGCAAGATCTAGACGTAGGCATGCTAGCTGTTGATAGATAGCAAAGCGAGAGAGCGAACGAAGAGAGGGATATCGATATGCTGAAGCATGTGCATTAACTAGATTATTGAAAGAAATCATATACTTAAGTATATGAGGGAGAGCCGTTAGGCTCTCTTTTAAAATTTATCTTTTCTTACTAAACTAACTGGTTTAGCTTTAAATGAACTATCAAGTTCTATATTTAAGCCTAATGGACCTTTTACATTAGATAATTCAGATAGACTGAAATACCCAAGCTCAGTTTCTAAACCTTTAACTAAACCAAAACAAGTATCCATATCTTGATGGGAAAATTCAATTAGATACCATGAAAAGCAACTATCTGGAGTGAACAGTTTAAATAAGCATTGTGCATCTGTACCATCAGTTTGATACAAATCAGGAATTGTTGATAACTGTTCTTTTGATAATAGTTCTATACCACTCATTAAGCTGCTCCTTGCATATTAACTTGCCTAAACCATTGTCGATTTACAGAA
This sequence comes from uncultured Aliarcobacter sp., assembly GCA_964384195.1. Classification (GTDB taxonomy): domain Bacteria; phylum Campylobacterota; class Campylobacteria; order Campylobacterales; family Arcobacteraceae; genus Aliarcobacter. The sequence goes on from CAYLKG010000070.1 coordinate 702, forward strand.
TCCCACTTGAAGTTAAATTTGCCCTTTAAAATGTCTTTATTAGCAAATACATTACCCTCTGCAATTTGATAATTTCCATTTTGCTTGATTGTTATTCCAAGTTGGGTTAGTTCATTGAGATTAGATCCTGTATTATTTGGAATTTGGCTCTGCGTAGATTGATTTTGATTAAAATTTTTCTGATAGCTATTGTTATGATGATTTTGTTGATTAATTGCATTTACTACTTCATTTGCTGAGGCATACTCACTATCACCACCAAGTCCGAAATTGGCTAAAGCACGTCCTATTGCGCTCGTTTCACATACTTCAATCATGCTAGTACTATTTATAGAATTATCATTGTTTGACCTCGTTTCTTCCGCAAAACCAGTAGCAATAACTTTACTATCAATTGTAATTGTCGCTTTAATTATTACTCTAAATTCATCACTGTATGTAATTTCAGTTTCAAGTGATGCATCTGAGAAGAACTTTCTAAATAAATTAATCCTTGTAGATACCTGTTTATAATTTTTTCCATGAATATTTATAGATTTTGAATTACCCAGTTCTTCTATTGCTTGTTGCAATAGTATGTTGTGATTTTCATTCATTTTTACTCCTATGATGCTTGTTCAATTTGAAGTAAATCTTCAATTTCATTGTTTGCTAATTTTCTTCTTTTATTAACACGAAGTTTGGCTTCACTAGTAGTTGTAATCTTTTCAACCTTACAACTCTTTTCAATTAGTGCTGTGTAATTACTGTATTCATATGCATCACATATTGCATCAATATCAATAACCTTTTTGTAAAATCCACTCTCAATTAGTAAATCAATATTTTGTGGAGTAATTACAGTTTTTGTTTTAATTGTAGGCTTAACAATCGAAAGTGAACTAATACCAGCACCTTCAATTTTTTCAATACCATACTCTTTAAAAACTTCTGCACCAGTTGTTAATACTAACTCTTTTGCAGTTTTTAGATTTGCTTTTAATAAAGTTGATAACACTTATGAATCACATATTAGAGAAAAAGCCATTAAAGAAGTAAATAAAAAAATAGAAGAAAAAGGCTTAAATATTGAACAAATTCAAAATGATGATTATGAAGCGATGATAAGTGATTTATCAAAAGATATAAAAGCAGATTATGCAAAAAAAACTGCACAGGGTTTATTTGCTTTTATTGGTTTAGATATGCTTTTAGGGATATAAAATATGATGAATTTTTTATTTAAAACTGGAACTTATCTTTTTATTTGGAAAAAGTTTAAAACTCAAATTATTTCAGTAATTGCTTCTATTATTTTAATATGGCTAATATTTGGAATATATGATGATTTGATAAAAATATTTAAATTAGAAAATACAAGTACCTTACTTTATTTATTGTTAGGTAAATGGGTAATTGTTAGTTTTATTATTTTATATAATATTTTATTAATCAAATCTATTAAATCACCATCTAAAGATGAGATTATAGAAAATGAAGAAATTATCTTACCAAAAAAATCACAAGAGATTTTAGATAAAAAAGATATATTAACAACAACAGATTTAATACTAAAGAAGTATAGAAGTAATAATGACAACTCATAAATTTAGATTTTTTAGCTTATTGATTATGATATGTTTTATACCACTATCAAATCTAAATGCAAACTCTTTTTCAAAAACTAAAAAGATTCTGTTAAAAAAAGTATATTTTGACAATCAATATACTTTTTATTGTCAAAATACCTATGAAATCAAACAAATAGATGGAAAAGAAAAAACAGTTATTATCAAAGATAAAAGATATTTTACTTCAAAAAATGACTCTTTTTTTAGTTTTTGGAGTAACAATCCAAGAGCAAAAGTAGTTGAATGGGAACATGTAATGCCAGTTGAATATTTTGCAAAAGATTTACCTTGTTGGAAAGATGGTGGAAGAAAAGCTTGTATCAAAGATAAAACTTTTAAAATCATGGAATCTGATATGATGAATTTAGTTCCAGCAATTGGTGAAATCAATAACGATAGAAGTAATTTTAGATTTGGTGAAAAACTTCCCAAAAAAGGTCAATATGGAAAATGTGAATTTGAAGTTGATTCAAAAAATAAAATAGCTTATCCAAAAAAAGAGATTAGAGGTGATATTGCTAGAATTTATCTTTATATGTCAAAAACCTACAATATCAAGCTTTCAATAGAAGATAGAAAAATGTTTGAAAAATGGAATGAAGAAGACCCTATTTCTGAGTGGGAAAAGATTAAAAATGAGAGAATTAATAAAATTATTGAGTAACGAGAAGTTGCTCAATAAAGTATTTTAATTTTCTTTTTACCCCTTGTTACGGCAACATATACGAGTCGATATAAGAAATCTCTTGAAATCTGTCGATTATTTAGTAGAGAAGCTAAGTCAAAATATAATGTTTCATAAGTGCTTCCCTGTAATTTATGAATAGTAGATGCGAAAGTATATTGCACATCTGAAAATGAATCCCTTAATTTAAAGTATTTGTCCCACCATTGAATATTAAAAGGATAGTTTCTAATTTTCGCAAAATATGCATAATCATTTAAAATTTCGTTAAATTTTGTCATTGAATTTGGGTCAACTAATTTAAAAGATGACAAAGAACTTCGTCCAACTGGTAAACACTCCCAATAATATATTTCTAGTTCTTCATCAAAAAGGAGTTCAGCCTTATTTATTATTACTTCTTCACCAGTTTGAAAAATCACTCTTGGATTCTCGGAAAATCTATCAAATGATGGTTTTTTAAATCTAACTCTATCATTTGATAATAGATATTTGGGGTTATCAATACCTTGTTCTTGCCAAAACTTTCTTCTTAAGATATTGTTAAAACTATCTACTTCATTATTAGTAAATGATGCTAAGATTTTATCTTCTTCATGCCAATTATTATTTCTGCAAAAATCTTCTAAAAATTCCTTTTTAGTATCGAAAAATTGGATATCTTCACTGTTTGGTGTATTCTCAAGTATATCTCTTAAATCTTCATATTCTTCATTTGATATACACACTCTTATTTTTGTAGCTAATTCAATTATTGTGCTGTTTTTTGCTTGTCTTACGATTTTTGTTAAGGTAAATTGGTTTTTCAATCTAAAAACATTATTTAAAGAACTCTGATTAACAGGTAATAATTGATATAAATCACCAATGAATAAAACAGTGTTCACATAACCTTTTTTTACTATTTCAAATATAAAATCAAAAAGTTCATTTGAAACCATTGAACTTTCATCAACAATTAATAAAGATGCCCTATTTATCTTATCTTTTGATCTATCAACAATAAAATTTTCAGCTCCTGTGCTATAATCATAGAATTGTTTCATATTAAGAAAACTGTGAATTGTGCTAGATTTTACTCCAATATAATAATCCCCTACTACCATTGCAGTTAAAACCTTTAAAGCTTTATGTGTTGGTGCAGTTACACAAATTTCATATTGTCCAACAGGCATAAAGTTATCTATTTCATCGACAATAGCTGATGTTAAAAATGATTTACCCGTTCCAGCAGCTCCAGTTAATGATAAAAACCTATCAGATAAAGATATATTACTTACTCTTGATGATAAGTTTTCTTTGATTTTGCTAGTTATTTTCTCAAAAACTTCTAATTGATGGGGTGTGAGTTTTGATTTTACATCCATATTTTCTCCTCTTTATATATTTCATCTAAAGAGGCTTTACAAAAAATTTATTTATAAAATTACGAAAAAATCTCTACACTCCTATTCTAAATATAATAGGATGTTTATATATATTATTAGATTGTATTAATGTTATATTTTTCTATTTAATCAACTGTATATATGCTTTTTACTATTTTTTTTGATAGTTGTAAGAATATTTCTTATTTAAGTACAGCTAGGAGTGCATTGAGATTTTTTATATTTAATATTTTGTTGGTTTTATTTAAAAGTTTTATCAATTTATGGCTTTAAAGGTATTCTTGGTTAAATAGTCAATTAAAGCAGACCTTGAAATGAAATTCTTTTTTCCAATCTTGACCACTTCAATCTCTCTATTATAAATTATTTTCTTTAACATATCAGATTTGATAAGATTTATCGCATTAATATCTTTAATAGAGAACAATATTCCTTGTGGCAGCAGTTCTTCAAAATTTGTTATCATAATTTATCCTTTGTATTTGTATTGAATAAAAGAGCTGTTTGATTTAGATGTACATTTAGCTATTAAATCAAACATAATCTCTCTTTTCATACAATGGGTTCTTACAATTTTTTTATTATCCTTAAGATATTCAATCATTTCTATTTTTTGCAATAGGAACAACAATATCACCATAAAATCCTACATATACAGATTCTACTTGTCTGATAAACTCTTTGATAATATTTTCATTAACATGTAATCTATATTTAGATAATCCTAGTATTTCAATATTTTTTGGTGTAATTTTGAAATTATTAAACAGATCAATATATTGATTCTTCATTTTAACATACTCAAAATACATTACATAATATTTATTCATAGCATTTATTATAGACTGAGTATTAAAGCCATATCTCAGAAAAAACCTATTTTGAAGTTTAAGCTCAAATCGAGTAATTTTAGAGCTTATTAACCCCTCCTTAAAACTTTTATCATACACATACGACCTAACTACAGCATCGTTGGCTTCTTGCTCATTTCCATATTTTTCAATATATATTGTTGGAATGCCTTTATAATATTGTTTATGTCCAATTTCGTTATAGGTAGTTTTTCCTGATTTATTTACACAAATAGCTAAAATATTATCGAAGCTACAATGAGTATCAATAGCTACATCCAGTTCAACCATTCTGTACTTTGTTCGTGTTGTATTTAGCCAAGCACAAATTGTCATTAAAGCATTAAAAGAAGCTTCATCTTGTCTTTGCTTATGGCTCTTTAGCCCAGCGAATCTAATTCTAATATAATATAATCCTTTTTCACCTGTTAAGCTATCTGCTTTTGAAGTAAAGCCTGAATGAATTGTAAAAATTATAGTACCACCAAAATACACATCATACTTAATTATGAACTTTGAGCTTTTATCTTGCTCTAATTTTCCAAGTCCTCTTGTTGTTATCCATAAATTTAATAAGCTTAACTTATTTCGTTGATCTTCTGCTTTCTCAAAATCCATCTGTACAGCAACTGTATCTATATGTGTTTCATGTTTCATCTTTACTTCCTTTGTTTTAATTTTCAAACAATGAAGTAGTCAAATAAAAAATATGATTGTTGAGTTATCTAAAATGTCTTAAAAGTATAAGCAAGAGAGATAGAGAATAAAATAATGTGTAGTGTACTTTTAGTATTATTTATTCTTATTTATAAAAGTAACTCATATATAGTATTTATTTTTTCAGTTACTGTTAATTATATTTTGAAGGTTAATATATAAAGTATATTTGTGTATTTTACATGATATTTTAGTGTATAGATTAACAAAAATCTTAATAGAACTATTGTAGGATTTAATTAGGAATAATACGGTCAGATATTGGGATTTATGGAGAATAGAAGTGGTTTTTTCATAGGATTATATAAAAAGAGAATAGATTTCTATTTTAAATCTACTCTTTTTAAAAAAAAATTTAAGATGATTTTTTAAAGAAAATTATAAATTATTTAGAAGATTTTATATCGTTTCTTTCCATTATATTTTGATTTATCATCGGGAGTTATTTTAAACATTTCATAATCTTGTTTTAAAATATCTAAAAGATAACTATTTTCTTCAAAAATAATATCTTGATTAATAATATTAAAATATTCACTAAGTAGAGGTTGAGCAATCATATTTTCTTCAAAATTTTGTAGCAGTTCATTATACAATTCTTTATTTTCCAATAATAGTTGATTAAAGAAAAAAGTTTTTTTCCATTGAATAGCTATCACAAATTCTCTAATTTTTTTGTTTAAATCATTTGTATAGATAATTCCATTGTACATATTTCGTAAATTTTTATACTCTTCCTTCTGTTGTAATTTATATACATCTTCTCTAATATCAAAAAAATTAAAACTATCCAAAACACTTGAAAAGTTAAATAAATCATTTTGTATATTTTCTATTAAAGATATTTTATCCATATTCATTTTTTTTAGAACTGTTTTTAAATTTTTTACTTTTATTACTATGCATTTTGAATAAATATCTTCTAAAGCTGGATACGGATTATTTTTAGAAGAAGTAATAAATAATTCTCCCCATACATAGCTTTCATTATTTAAAATTGCATTTTCAGCAGTTACTTTATTTGGTCTTACAATATCAAATAAAAGTTTACTTACTCTTTTAGATTTTAAATTAGTTTCCGATAGATTTTTAACATGGTAAAATATTTTATCTTCTATAATTTTTGTATCTGATTTTTTTTCTAAAAGGTCATCGTCTATTGTAGAAAAATATTCATCCTTTGATGCAAAAAGAGGTTTTATGATTTCATCTATAAAAATATTTGTTGAATTTTCATCTCCTATAAGAACAAAAGCATAATTTGATTTTAATTTTCTTTTATGAAAATTTACTAATACCTTCATCATAATTTCAAATGATTCATTATCTTCTACTAAATACTTAATAAAAGTTTCAATCGTAGAATCTCTTATTGGTTCAATTTTTATTGTATTTTGAATTGGAATATTTATAGAAAGAGGAGTATATATAGTTGACTGAAATAAATTTCGATATTGAATATTTTGTATAAAAAATAATTCTCCATTCCATAATGGATAAAAAACATCATCTCTTATTATTGGAATAAGATTTTTTACAAAAATTAAATTATCATCAATAATCACATCTTCTATTTTTTCATAAATTTTAATATAAAGTGGTGAAAATAATTTCAATATATCTTCATCATTATTACATTTTATCCTGTTACCATAAAAATCTAATCGATAAAAAATTGAATTACCACTTTCATTTTTCCAAATACAAATCCCTTTACTTCTAAGATGATTTTCACTATTCATATGTAAATTAGTTATTTTCTGATAAAGTGTAGTTCTATCAAAATCATTTTTTGCTAAATTATCTCTTATTAATTTATTATTTGATTCAACTTGTTCAATTTTTGAACAAGTTTGTTTCTGAAAATCAATTTGTTTATCAAGAGTTTCATTTATCATTAAATGTTCGTTTAATACATATTGTTCATAATGATTTAAATCTTTTCTCAAGTCATTATTAGTTTTTTGTTGTTTAAATTCTTGCTTTAAATCATCTATATTAAAATTCATAAACTTACACTCTCTAATATTAAAATAAGAATCATATTATTACATAAATAAAAAATTATTTAGTCCAATCTTCAACTTTTAAATCTTCAATTCTTTCAAACTCTTTTGTATTATTTGTGACTATTACAGCATCTAAGCTTTTTACATGAGAAGCTATAGATAAATCATTTGAGCCAATAATTAAACCTTTTAAATTTGTTCTAATAGTAACATAAAGAAGTTCTGATACTGTTATTCCTCTTCAAATCTATCAATTAGAGAAGAATCTCTAGTTCTTAACATAAGAAATAATATTTGTATAAATTATGAAACAATTTCATTAAGCAATTGTTTTAACTTATCCATTTCTTTTGAAGTCAGAGTTGCTAATTTTTGTATAAATCTATCATTATCTATAGCTCTTATTTGTGTTACAACAATATCAGAATCTTTTTCTAAATCTTCTCTTTTTGATATTCTCATTCTTAAAGGTTCTGTATCATCAACTAACGATGTACTTAAAGGAATAATAATTGTAGTTGGATAATCACTATGATTTAATTCATTATTTTGAAAAACTACAACAGGTCTTACTTTTGACATTTCATTTGGTTTTTTAGATGGATTTAGATTAACTAACCAAATTTCTCCTCTACATACCATCATTTATAGTATCCTCAAAATCACTAAACTCTTTTTTATCAATATCTTTAGTTTTTTCTATTGCTAATTGAAGTTTAGATTTTTTTGCTTTTTCTACACTATTTACATATTGTTCAATTGCTTCTCTAATAATATCACTCTTTTTTTTATGCAAAGTATTTGCAAGATTATTTAGTTTTGATTCTAGTTTTTCATCTAGTCTTACAGTTGCTGTCATACTTTACTCCTTTGTATTTTGTAATACAGTATTATACCAATTTTTTTTGTAATAAATTAATATTTTAGGATTTTGTTATACAGATGATTTTTAAATTTAAATATGAAAAATATTAATTTAAAGAAATATAGCTTTTTGATTTAAAATAAGAACTATAAAAATCCACACTTTTTTCTAAAAATATCAAAAAAGTGTGGATATAAAAATGTATTAAATATTTGTAAAGTACCTATAATATAGGGTTTATTTATGAAGTGACGAGCTAACTATCGATAAAAACTCATCTTTAGTTTTTTTATCACTTTTGAAAAGTCCTCTTAAAGATGAAG
>CAYLKG010000071.1:0-9089 GCA_964384195.1 uncultured Aliarcobacter sp.
ACTTAAGAGAATAAGATTTTAGAAAAAGTTGTCTTGACATTTTGGGGTATTATACTGGAATAACATATTTCACAAGCCATCTGATGTCTTTTGCCTCACTAATTTCTTCAAAATTATAAATAAAATCTTTAAACTTTTCATCAAAACTTAATTTTGATTTTATTAAATTTTTTTCTAGATTTTCCTTTTCTTTTTTTAGTTCATAGATCTCATTTTCACTTAAAATATGAATATCTTTAGTTAAAATTGATTCTATATTTTCTATTTCATTTTTCAATTTTTTCTGAAAATTGATTTTTTTATTTATTTTTGTTAATATTTCGCTCATTAATTTGCTTCCTTTTTGGTTTTAAATTATTAGTTCAAGTTGATAACTATTACCAATTTGATGCTTTTTAAATTTGATTTGAGTAGATGCGTGGCTACCAACTACATCATCTGCTTCAAATCCATATTTTGTACATAATTTTGAGAAATCAATATAATCAAATTCTTTATCATATACTGATTCTTTCCACAACTTTATTAGACCATTTTTGATAGTTATCTTATCTAACTTTTGAAGCTCTAAATTATTAATCATATTAAGAAAATCATGATTTTCATAATATATTTCTTCATTCATTTCAATTATTGCTGGATTGCAGAACATCAAATATTTTCTATTTGTAGTCAAATTTCTCATATTATTAAGAAGACGTGAAATTAACCATCTAATTGAATTTTCAAGGTTCTTACATTCTAAAAATCTTTTAATTCCTCTTAAATGTTTTTTTGAAAGTTGCTGTTTTAATATTTTTACTGATTCTGAATAAGTAAAATCAAAATCTTTAAAATATAACCTTTGAGATCTTGAAATTTGGAATATATCCTCCTTTATAATATCAATAATTAAATTCAAATCACTAGATAAACTTATTTTGTTTCTGTTTATATAGTATTGATCTAGAATTTCAATAGTATTCATTTTTCTCCTTTTTATTAATATAAATTAATGAGTATTGAATATCATTAATATTTTGAAATATTAGATTATATTAAATTAATTTAAGCTTAATTATATAAACATGAGTTATAATAGATTAATTTTATGTAATAAAGGAAAAAAATGTTTTTAAAAGAATTTCGTGAAAAATTAAATCTTACACAAAATGAATTATCTTTAAAATTAGATATTGCACAAACGACAATCGCAAGGTATGAAAATAACAAAATTAAACCAACATCAACTATTATATTTAAGTATATTAATCAATTAAATGCTAATCCTAATTTCTTATTTTTAGGGCTAGAACCAATAACATTAAATTTGGAAGAAGAATATTTATCTCAACAAAATAATGAGATATTAAAAGATTTGAGTCTTTCAATAACTCAAAATGAATTAAATTTAGAATTAAATAAACTATTTATTTCTATCACATTAAATAAATTTTCCAATAAAGAAGAAAAATCGACAATACAAAATATATTACATGCTTTAAAACTAGAAGGTCATTTTCCATATAGACCATTTTTATTTTTATATTATGTATTTAAATATGTTTCTGAAAATATAAATGAATTAAAGCAAATTAAGTCTTACAAAGATTATTTAATTAGTTTAACACAAAGGTACAATCAATATACATATAAAAACGACCCTCTTTTTACAAAAAAAATAAAATCTGAAATTTCTGATAATATTGAGCTTTATTGCAGTGAAAGTGAGATTAAAGTCTTATTAGAAAATCCTAAAATAACTATTGAAAATCTAGAAGAAAAAATGACTTCTTCAATGATAAAAATGCATAGAAATAAGGATGTGAACGAATTATTTCCTAAGAAATAAATCTTTCATATTGAATTAACGAAATAATACTCTTTTTTTCTATATAAATTTTGTATCTTAATGGTATCTTCGGGCTGATACTTTTTAAGTATTTTTAAAAGTGTTAAAAATTTACTTTTAAAAGTAAAATCAAAAAATACTCCTTTTTCAGATATTTCAAGAATTATTTTACTTATTTCTTCAGTGTTATTTTCTGATAACCTAAGAAACTCATCTAAAATATTATATAAAGAATAGTAACTAGCATTTATCACCCCTTTTATAATAGTATCTTTAGTTTCAATATTTATTTCTTTTAATACTTTTGTCCAAGACAATAAAGCAACAAAAACTTCATTTGCATCTTCTATATCTTCAAAAATATTATAAATAATTAACCAAAGTTTTAAAATCTCATTTTCTATATCTTCATATTCTTTTTGATTATAAATATTTGTAAAAACATTTATAATCTCTTTTATAATTTCTATATTTTTATAATTTATAATTTCAATTATTTTTTCCTTATCTTTTTTACTTAAATATCCATATACAATATATTCAACAGAATTTCTGTTAAAAATTTTCATTAATTCTATCTCACTAAAAATTAAATCAAAATATCCATTATTTTTTAAAATATCATAATATGACAGATAAATATTTCTTTCAATAAAGAAATTTCCTAGAGATATTTTTAGAAAATTAATATTTTCTTTTGGGAATATTTTAGTAAAATTATTTTCAACCCAATCTTTATCTACAAAAGATAATTTTGGCAAATAAAGACCTAGAATAGTAAAGATATTTTTTGAGTATTCATTTTTATTATCAAGCTCTTTTGTAAAAAATTCTTTTATATCATCTTCCCATTTTATATTTTTTGTGCTATTTATTTTTGCATATCTTAATAAATAATATATTAGTGAATGAAGAACTTTCCCATTGTAACTATTTAAAGTATGAGTTAATAAATCAGTTTCTTTTTCTAATATTTCATCTTCTTTAAAATCTAATAGTTTTAATATAATCTCTTTTGCTTTATTAAGAAGAGAAATATCTATTGCATCAATATTATTTCTCAACAAGTTTGCAACTTCTCCCCAAAATAACAAACTATAATTTTTATTTTTTATTTGTACTCCATTTCCTAATAATTCAAGTAAAAAATCAAATAACATTTCATGCTCAAAATCTTTTTTAGCTTTTAATGCATCATTTAAAGCAAGTAGCATATAATATTTGAACATATCATCTATATTTTTAAATTTATCAATTTCATCTACTATTTTTTTAGGATTTGTTCTTGCACAATTAGAAAAATCTTTTGCTTTTGTTAGCAATAAACTATCAAAATCTTTATCTCTTCTTTCTACTATTAAATTGTTCAATTCTAAAATGATATCATCTATAGATTGCTTACAAAATCTTTCTTGCTCTTTTTCATCACTATCTTCACCAATAATTTTAAAATCACTTATATAGAAATCTAATCCTGGATATTCATACTCAGATGGAACGATAGTATGATATTCCTCATATAATTTTTTAGCCTTCTTATTGTGTTCTTTTAAAGGTAAAAGCCACTCTTTTCTTTTGTGAATATTAAACTTCTCTGATTCTTCTTCAGAATTATTATTAGATTTTATGCTAGAAGTAATAGTTTCTATCCAAGATAAAACAGTATCTATTTGTTTTGAAGTAAATTTTGTACTATTATTTGTTAAAAGTCTGTAAAATTCATATTTTATACCATAATTTATTTTTTCACTAATGTTATTAAAGTTAATCCAAAAAATAACTTTAAATTCACTATATCTTCTATCCATAACATAAATTGCTAATCGTTGAAATATTTGATGTTTTTCTGATATAAAATCTTTTAATGTAGTACTTAATGTAGTTTTATTCATAGAAATTAATAAATTTCTTATTGAATTAATTAGTAGCCTATCATATTTATCTGACAAACTCTTTTGAGTATGATCTTCGATAGTTCTTATTGAAAATATATTAAAAGATTTTTCATCTTTTAATATTATAGATTTTAATATTTTTAATAAAATTTCTAAGAATATATATTTATCTACAATACTTAAAATTTCATTGAATCTATTTTTTAATATTTCTTCAAAATAATAATCTTCTAAAATTGAGTATCTTTTGGTTTCACCATACTCTTGAATATTCTTATAGGAGAATATAGTTTCTAAAAGCTTATATAAATGTTCTTTCATTTTATGTTTCAATAAAATTGCCAAAGCATTATCTATTGTTGTAGCTATAATTAAACTTCTTTCTTTTTTTCTCAATAGTGTATCTATTATATTCAAATATGATATGTCTATATTTTTCTTTTTAAAATTAAATATAATCTCAATATAATCAGAATTTATATGTTCCTTTGTATCATCAATATTTCTAAAATATTCATCTACTATATTTTTTAACTTTATTTCTACATTTCGTTTATAGTTAGTTTGGTTTTGAATAGATAATTCTTTTAAATAATTAACAACTTTAAAATCAATCTTATTTGAAAGAAAATTACTATCTTTTAAAGGATTAAACCATAAATATATATTTTTATATTTCGTAACTTGAGAAAAGAAATAGTTTTTATAGTTTTTATCATTTTTCATCTTTTGAATAACTTTAGAGATATTTGTTTTGTTAGGTATTCTTAAAGCCTCATCAATGTCATCAAAATTTGCTTGGAGTACATTTGTAGTATTAAGCATTTGTTCAACCCAATCTTCTAAAATATAGTCTAATTGTGTATTGCCTATTCTATCTTTTGAAAAAGGAATAAGTTGCACTCCAAGCTGGTTAAAATATAGTTGTTCAAAATTACAAAGTGATTTCTCACTTGTAAAATATCCTGTAAGATAAAAAAATCTTTTTTTACTTGGATCAATATTTCTAAGCATGTATTCAAGCAACTCAAACTCACCCAAGCCATAACCAATAAAAAGTACTGTCTTCGAAAAAAGTTTATCAAGAAATCTATTAAATTCTTTATTTCCATATACTTTAAATATTGTTCTACTGTAAATATTAAACTATCAGGTTTCTCTATACAACCATGAATTTTATACAAATTTCTATTTTCTAATTTTAAATCGCCAGTGAAATTTTCTTTAATTATATTTTTATTATCAAAAAGTTGATTTATATGACCATCTGCATTTGTTGTAACAAATATTCCATTTAACTTAAATAAATTTTTGTATGATTTAAGTTTTTCATCATTTTTGCCTATGTTATCATGGTTTAAAGCTTTTTTCATTGTTTTTAAAAATTTATCTTCTTGTCCATTTTCACTTAACAGCTTTTCACAAATAGTTATAATCTTTTTATTATTACCACTATGTCTTAACAGATCTTTTAATTGTGTAGCTTCAATATGATTTAATAATAGTCTATGCTCTATACTTTCACAAACTTTTATTAATTCCATAGCAAGTTCATTCCAACTTTTACATCCAAGATTATATGACATACCAGCACCAATAAAAATAACCAACTCACCTATTTCAGCTGCTTGTTTAATCTGCAGTGGTAATTCTGGTATTTCTAAAATTTCCATTAGTTCTCAAATGCTTCTTTAAGGACTGTTGCCATTATGGTTTGAACTGTGATTTTGTTTTGTTTGATTTCGCTCTCTAGTTCATCACAAATTGCAAAAAGTTTTTCTATTGTGGCTACTATCTCTTTTTGCTCTTCAAGGGGTGGAAGAGGAAATAAAGCATTTTTACCATCATCTGTACCTAATCTAGGCATCTTCATACCCTTCGTTAAACTATTTACATATTTAAGAAAATCTTTTCTTTTTAAAGCATACATTGCATAGTAACTATCAATATTTATATAAAATGTTAATGGCAAAATTTCTGTTGTGCAAACACCATTTTCATCAGCAACAATTACTTTATCTAAATAAGGTCGCAGTTTTGAATATAAAACATCAAACTGATGGAATACACTTTTTGTACTTGAACTATTTCTTTCATTTCCTCTAATTTTACAAAGCAATTTTGAGGATTCTTTTTCAATATCTTCTAAATCTAAAATCCAAGTATCTTCTTTAATATCTTTTGGTTCAATCTTAGAACTAGAACCATAATTACATACTTCCCCCAATCTACACCATTCCCAAGATGAAGGAATATCGAATGAAATTTCATCTTCATTTATTGGTGCTAGTGGTTTTGAAGCTTTGATTTTTTTATCTTTTACAAGCTTCTCTTTTTCTGTTTTTATCTGCTCTAATAGTTCTTTTGCTATGCCGATATCAGGATTTTTTGCTCTCCATTGTGCTGTGAGTTTACCCTCTATCGCTTCTTGTAAAATAGTCTGTTTTAGTTGTTTTAAAAGGGATTGTCCAGTTGAAAGTTCAAGCTCTAAATCCTCTTTAATTGATTTTGTATTTACAAGCTTATCTATCCAAAGATTTTGTTTATCTATCTCAAAATATGGAATCTCATAGTTTCTAAGATTTGATTGGTTGATAGATTCTTTTGATGTTCCTGATTTTGTGTTTTTTACGATTTCATCTTTAAGTGAATTGAATACAAAATGATAAAACTTTAGATTTATAGGATACTTTTTACTGTCTTTTGGAGTCAAGATAAAACATAAATCGCTTGTGATAAACTTATCATTGATATAATGAGTTCTACCAAGTGAACCAGAAGCAGCGGCTGCAAAGATTAAAGCTTCACATTCATGAGAATATTCATTGTGAGTTTTCCACTCTTCGGCAGCTGTAATAAATGTGTATTTTCCCTCAGTACACTTTGAACTTTGTAATGAACCCTTTTCTAAATCAAACAATTTTCCAATAGGAATAAGATTTAAATTACTCATACTTTGTTCCATCAATCAAACAACAGTCAAACAAATCTTTAGAACTAAAAGCCCTAATACAAGGGCTTTTCTTTATATTTCTAAGCTTATTATAAGTGTTTAGTGAAGCAACGGTGAAGCAAATTTTTATCATCTTGCCCAACTTGGTATATAAGTCCTAGCTTTTGACCCAACACTATCATCATATATAAGAATTTTTCCAGATTCTAATGTCTCGTTGATAATTTTAGACACCATCGAGCGATTTTTCACATCAATATCAAACCTCTCTCGTAAAGATGTATTTGTCATGTAGTCATTTTGAATATATCTTAAGCAACAATGTAAATAACAAGCTCTTATTTTATCACCTTTGTGCATATCTTTTAGTTCTTTGTGGGCAAAAAGAATCGATCTTGTATATCCGTTTGTAGCTTCAAATATAGGTGCAGGAAGTTGATAAAATTCTGTTTCAAAAACTATCTTGTCAATCCCACTACCTCTTTCTTCACAAATATTTATTCTCCTCATAAATGATGCAAGTATTTCATTTCTAGATTTTGGAGGAGTATCTAAAAATCTATCAGTATCAACCAAAGGCTCTCCAGGATTTGTCACTTCTAGTCTGTTTGAATATATCTCTATCATTACTGAGTTGCCTGTTTGAGAAAAATCTTGATGTATTAAAGCATTAGCTACAAGTTCTCTTATTGAAAGTTCTGGATACATTGGCGTTGTTTCTCTAAATGCTTGTTTTATTACTTCATTTGATGGAATAATGTTATTAATATACTCTATAAGATTTTCGAAACCTACAGCATATCCTTTTTTACCCTCTATCTCTTTAAGTGTTTTTATTTTTGAGTTATCTTTATATTGTATTACTCTTACAGCTTTTCGTTTTAGGTGTGTAAATTTATTTAAATCTTTTGCAAAAAGAATTGCACCAAGATTTGTAATAGCATACTTACCATTATCAAGTTTACTTATCATATCATCAGCTATTAAAGCTTCAATTATACCGTCTCTATTTTCTGGTAAGGGTCGTTTTAGGAGTTCAAAATATTTTGTAAATTCCAAATAGTCTAAAACTTCAGCAACCCCTATATTGTCTACTGCTATTTGTTTCTCAAAAGGCACTTTATCAAAAACTCTCCATAATTCTCGCTCTTTTTCTGGTAAATCTTTTAAACTTTTTTTGTATGAACCAACTCTTATGTATTCTATGCCATTAAATTTTACAGGATGTCTATATGCTGGATCGATTTCCAATAAAACAATATTTTTATCATTAATTTCTAATTCATAGAATCTAAAATCTATTTTTGGCTCAAGATTACCTAGAAGCCAGTTTTCTAACTCTTGATTTCCTTTTTTAGCAAGAGATGGACTAAAGCTTGTGCCTAATAATTCATGAGTTTTATCATCAACACCCCAAATCATATAACCATTTATTTTCCCATTTAATGCAGTTGAATTTGCTATTGCACTTATATATTCACCTATCATTTGAGGTTCATCATTATTGTGTTTGAACTCAATCCATTCAGTTTCATTTGGTAATTTTATAATCTCTTTTACTAGAGATTTTAAATACTCTATATCTCTAATTATCATTTTAGTTCACTCTTTAGCTTTTCTATAAGATTACTACTTTTTAGTAAAGACTTTGATAATAAATCTAATAATTCAGTTGATGTGTAATTAATTTCAACTTCATTTTTATATGGATTTTTAATATCAAGATTGTATCCATTTGTTTTGATAGTTTCAATATTTACTTTCCAAGCTTGCTCATTTTCAATTCTATTATTCCACCATAATTTAAGAAGTTCAAACTCTTCAAGCTTTATAGGTTTTGTTTTACTATATGCTTTTTGCCCCTCTGGTAATTTATGTTCATAATACCAAATCTCTTTTGTTGGAGTTCCTTTTGTAAAAAACAGAAGATTTGTAGCCACTGAAGCATAGGGTTGAAATACTGAGTTTGGAAGTCGTACAATTGTATGAAGGCTACAATCAGCCAGTAGCTTTTCTCTAATTCTTTGTTTTACTCCATCACCAGTAAGGCTTCCATCTGGTAGAACTATTCCAGCTCTTCCACCATCTTTTAGGTAATTTATCATAAGAATTAAAAATAGATCAGCACTCTCTTTAGTTCTAAAGTTTGCAGGAAAATTTGTCTCCATACCATCGGTTACAACTCCACCAAAAGGGGGATTTGCCAAAATACAATCAACTTTATCTTTTTTTGATATGCTTGAAATCTCTTTTGAGAGTGCATCATCATATATAATATTTGGAATTTCTATATCATGTAAAATTAGATTTGTAAGTGCTAACATATGAGGAAGTGGTTTTAACTCTACTCCTCTAATATTTTGCTGTAATGTTAATCTATCTTCTGGAGTTTTAACTTCCCCATTTGATT
>CAYLKG010000072.1:0-9084 GCA_964384195.1 uncultured Aliarcobacter sp.
AATTAAAAGGAAATGCCATGGCAGATCAAAATATTGGAACAGTAAAATGGTTCAACTCAGAAAAAGGTTTTGGATTTATTCAAATAGAAAATGAAAATAAAGATTTTTTTGTTCACCACAGTGAAATTCAAAGTTCAGGATACGGAAGAGTATCTTTAGATGAAGGTCAAAGAGTGTCTTTTGAAATAGGAAGAAATGAAAAAGGTCCTCAAGCAAAAAACGTTAGAGCAATATAAGTTTTTTTTAAAAATCAGTTTTTCCCAAATTATATTATTTGGGAAAAATTATATCTACTTTAGAAGCCACAAAATTCAAACCGCTTAAAATTAGTATAACTGCAACAAAATATAATCTAAAACACACAATATTTAAACACCAAAGAAATTATAAAGGAGAAAAATGTCGATAACAAATATAAATATAAAGATAAAACAGTTAGTTTTATTAAGACTTATAAATAGTGGAGAATCTTTAGAAGATGCTTCTTAAAAAGCTGGCTTATGTATTAATCTTTCAAAAAACTATTTAAACCCACCAAAAAATCCATTTGCTATATTTTAGATAATTTTGGGATCACCCAATATTATTCAAAAAAGACAAAAAATAACTTTACTATTTGCTTACTTTATTCTATAATTCAAACAAAAATAATTATGGTGTGGTGAAAAATGGTAAATTTTAGAACATTAAAAGAAGAGATTGAAGTATTAGAGTTAGGACTTCCTCCACAAGATGGAGATGGTTTTATTGGAGGAAGATTAGACCCTCAAGAAGCTAGTTTAATTTTGCTTCCTGTTCCATGGGAAGCTACTGTTTCTTTTGGAGAAGGAACTGCAAATGCACCAGATGCAATAAGAGTCTCAAGTCATCAGCTTGATGTTGAAAATTTTCACTATATAAAGCCTTATACTGCTGGTATTTGTATGCTTGAAACAGATAAAAGATTATTAAAACTGAGCAATAAAGTAAGAAAAAAAGCTCTAAAAGTAATTGAAGCACTTGAAAATGGAGAAACAAATAAAAAAGCTCTAAAATATGTAAATGAAACTTCAAAAATATTAAATGAATCAGTTTATGAAAAATCAATGAGTGAAATTGAAAAAGGTAAATTTGTTGCTGTTGTTGGTGGTGACCACTCTTCACCTTTGGGACTTATAAAAGCTTTAAATGACACACAAGCTCAAAACTTTGGAATCTTACATGTAGATGCTCATCATGATTTAAGAGAAGCTTATGAAGGTTTCACTTACTCTCATGCTTCTATTTTTTATAATGCTATGAAAGAATGTGAAAAGATATCAAATCTTGTTCAAATTGGAATTAGAGACTACAGTAAAGAAGAAGCTCAAAGAATGATTCAATATGGACAAAGAAGTAGCTGTTTGTATGATACTTTGATGCAACAAGAATTAGCAAGTGGAAAATCTTTAGAAGATGTTTTCAAACCTTACATAGACCAACTTCCACAAAATGTATATTTATCAATTGATATTGATGGGTTAGAACCTCTAAACTGTCCAAATACAGGAACACCTGTTCCTGGGGGATTAAGATATGGAGAACTAGAACATTTAATATTTATGATTGTAAAAAGTGGAAAGAATATTATAGGTTTCGATTTATGTGAAGTCGGAGATAGTGCTGATGGTTGGGATGCAAATGTTGGTGCACGTGTTTTATACCAACTCTGTGGTGCCCTACTTGCTAGCCAAGGAAAAATCGAATACAGATAAAAGAGCTACTATCAAGTAGTTCTTTTTTAAATATTACTTCTTTTTAATACTAATTAGTATTTACTTTAATCTTAAAAAAGTTACAATAAATAAATTTTATAAAAGGATTATTTATGAGAAGTTGTGAAAATAAAATATCTTGTTCATTAAATGAAGATATTGGTAAATTAATTTTAAGAGTAAGTATTGCTGGACTTATGCTATTTCATGGGGTTTTTAAACTTTTTAATGGAATCGATGGAATCAAAGGTTTGGTTACACAATCAGGATTACCTGAATTTTTAGCTTATGGTGTATATTTTGGAGAGATTGTATTTCCTATTTTAATAATAATTGGATTATACACTAGAATTTCATCTATCTTTTTTGCTTTAACAATGGTTTTTGCAATATTTTTAGCTCACAGTAATGAAATATTTGTTTTAGGAAAAACAGGTGGTCCTGTTATCGAGCTTGCTCTAATATATTTATTAACTTCTATTTCAATTATGTTTATTGGGGCTGGAAAATACAGTCTTGATGCAAAATGTAGTCAAAAGTAAGAATTATTAAGATTTATTTAAAAAGTATGAGAGAAAAATCTCATACTTTTTCTTTTTTATTATGCTAAATTTTTAGCTACGAAATCCCAGTTTACTAATTTCCAGAAGTTTTCTAAGAATTTTGGTCTAGCATTTCTTGTATCAATATAATAAGCATGTTCCCAAACGTCACAAGTTAAAACTGGTTTTAAACCATCTGTTAATGGACATCCTGCATTTGAAGTTGTAACGATTTTTAACTCACCGTTATCTAAAACTAACCAAGCCCATCCAGAACCAAATTGTCCAATAGCTTTAGCTGTAAACTCTTCTTTAAATTTATCAATTGAACCAAATGCTTTTGTTAATGCAGCTTCAACAAAAGCTGGAATTGCACCTTGATTTGGAGTTAAACCATTCCAGAAGAAATCGTGGTTATAAACTTGAGCAGCATTATTGAATAATCCACCAGTTGATTTTTTGATAATATCTTCTAAACTCATATTTTCAAATTCTGTTCCTGCAATTAGGTTATTTAAATTTGTAACGTATGTGTTATGGTGTTTACCATGGTGATATTCTAAAGTCTCATTTGACATTAGTGGCTCTAAACTTGTAAACGGTAATTTCATTAATTCATGTTTCATATTATTTCCTTTTTTATTAAAATTAGACCTAAAGAATACAATTTTTTTACTTTGTCTATAGTTAAAAGATATTTTTTATCCATATTGATATGGTTTTATTTCAAATTCACCCAAAACTGAAAATATATGATCAAAGATATCTGATTGAATCTCCTCATATTCAGTCCAAATAGTTGTTGATGTAAAACAGTAAATTTCCATAGGTATTCCAAACTCATCGGGAGCTAGTTGTCTTACCATAATTGTCATATCTTTATTTATATTTGGATGATTCCTTAAATATGTCAATATATAAGCTCTTAATGTTCCAATATTTGTAATTCTTCTTCCATTCATTGCGACGCTTAAATCAAAATTGTTTTTTTCATTATAAGCTTTAATTTCACTTTGTTTTTTTTCTAAATATGGAGCCAAAAGATTTGCTTTTTTTAGTCTTTGTATATCTTCTTCAGTTAAAAATTTTATACTTTTAATATCTATTTTTATTGCTCTTTTTATTCTTCTTCCACCTGATTCTTTCATTCCTCTGTAGTTTTTAAAGGAGTCTGAAACCAGTGCATAAGTTGGAATAGTTGTAATTGTTTTATCAAAATTTCTCACTTTTACAACATTTAATCCAATATCAATTACATCTCCATCTGCACCATATTTTGACATCTCTATCCAATCTCCAATTTGAACCATTTTGTTTGTAGATAATTGAAGACCTGCTGTAAATCCCAAAATTGTATCTTTAAATACCAACATTAAAACAGCAGACATTGCTCCAAGTCCACTTAAAATCGCAACTGGTGACTTATCCATCAAAACTGAAATAACATATATAAAGCAAATAATTCCAAATATAAGTTTTATACTTTGGATTACACTTTGCATTGCAAAAAATGGTGTATGAGTTTTATTATAAAGAGTTTTAAAAATTCTATCAACTAAAGAATAAATTGCTAAAAGCCCAAAAATAGATATCCAAACTAAAGAAATAGTTAGTAAAGTTTCATATATGTAACCTTTTTCTATCCAAATAGTTGTTTGCCAGTTTACTATTAAACCTTGAAAAACCAAAGCTAATCTTTGAAACAAATCTTCTTCAAGTAAAGATGATGTTATAAAATTTTTCTTTTTTCTATCAAACTTTTTTATAGATTTCAAAATAATTTTATGCAAAATCAAATGAATTACAATAAAAGTTACAGCAATAATAGTTAATATTGCAATACTCATTGCCAAAAATGTCGGTTCAATACCTATATCTCTTAGAAATTCAATTAAATTTTTTTTCATTATTTATCCTAAAAGTGATTAATTTAAAAAGTTAAAGAAAAGATACACAAAGCAAAAATGCTTTGTGTATCATATTATGCAAACGCAGGTTCTAAGAAAGGAATAATTTGTTTTTTTCTTGATAAACAACCATCTAACCAAATTTTTTCATCTTGTAGTTTACAGTTAAATGCTTTTTCGAAAATAGAAATGTCATCACTTGTAACAAGGACTTCACTTCCCTCTTTCATAATATCAGTTAATAATAAAGCAACTGTATGCAAGTTTTGCTCTTCTTTTACTTTTTTAATATCAGCCATTAATTCATCTTTGATTTTATCAAAAACACTTCCATCAACAACTTCAAGTTGTCCAACTCCTACTTTTTTTCCATGCATATCAAAGTTTTTATAATCTCTCATTACTAAATCTCTAACGGGCGTTCCTTCAACCTCTGATTTAACTTTAAACATCTCCATACCTAAAGCACCATAATCTTCAATATCTGCAATTTTTGCTAACTCTTTTACAACTTGAATATCAAGAGCTGTACAAGTTGGTGATTTAAAAATAACTGTATCAGATAAAATTGCACACATCATGATTGAAGCAATATTTGCAGGAATTTCAACTTTATGATAGTCATACATTTCTTTTACTATTGTATTTGTACAACCAACTGGTCTAATCCAACATTCTAGTGGAGCTGAAGTTGTAATATCTCCTAATTTATGGTGATCAACAATACCAACAACAGTTGTTTTATCTAGCTCTTGAGGAGCTTGAGCGATATCTGAATAATCTGTGATAAATAGTTCATCACTAGCAAAAGAAGTTTTAAGTAAAGGTGCTTCAAAACCAAATTTATCTAAAATAAATTTTGTCTCAGGGTTTAATTCACCTTGTCTAGCAGGAGTTGCAGGTCGTCCAATTTTATTTAATAAATATGCTAATGAGATAGCTGAACAAACCGAATCTGAATCTGGGATAATATGTCCACATGTATATAATGCCATTTTATTAAGTCCTATTTTTAAAATTTTTTGGATTCTATCGAAAAAAAGGTAATTTCTTTTTTAAATTAAAATATTAACTTATATTACAAATATCTTTTATCGCTTCTACAAATTTATCACTATCATTTACACATTTGCAAACTTTATAATCTTTTATTTCTAGCTCTTGTGCAACATGTCTATATTCAATATCAAGTTCAAAATCAGTTTCGGAATTATCAATAATAAATGCCATTGGATAAATTAACACTTTTTGATTTTTGAAATTTTTAAGCATATCTTCTAGCGAAGGCTCCAACCATTTCATAGGTCCTACTTTTGACTGATATGCTAAATTTATAGATTTAAAATTCAAATCTTTTTCATTTAACATTTTACTCAAAATTTCAACATGTTCTTTCATCTGCTTTTCGTATGGGTCACCATTATCAACTATTTTTTGTGGTAGTCCATGAGCAGAAAAAATCAAATTATAATCATCTTTTCCTTCTACTTGTTTCTCTATTTCATCAACAATACAAGAGTTAAAAATACTGTTTTTGTAAAAAGTCTCTATATATCTAATGTTTTTTCCAAAACTGTATGGTAAAAAATCTACAAAATCTTCAATTGAAGATTTTGTTGTAGTTGTAGAGTATTGTGGATACAAAGGAAGAAGAACTATATCTTGTATACCATCTTTCAAAATTTGTTCTATAACATCTTTAGCAAAAGGTGGTGTATATCTCATAACTTGATAAGTTTTATAATCTTTTATTTTTTCATTACACTTTTGCACTAGTTTTTCTGTCAATGGATTTATAGGAGAACTATTTCCTATTAGCTCATAATTACTCCAAGCATCATTTAATCTTCTCTTTGTAATAAAAAAAGCTATCATTTTTCTTAATAAATTACTTTTTACTGTTAAAATATTTTTGTCATTAAACATATTTATCAAAAACATTTTTAATTCATCTTTATTTCTAGCCCCACCCATATTTAGTAGAACTAAAGCTTTTTTTCTATCTTGCATCTTCCAACCTTATTATTTCATTACTACACCATTTTGCCATATCAATATCATGAGTTACAAGTAAAATTCCACAACTATCTAAAAGTTGAATTAGAAGTTTCATTGTCTCGTAAGCTATGATATTATCCAAAGCAGATGTTGGCTCATCTACCAAAAGTAAATCTGGTTTTAATAATATCGCTCTTAAAATAGAACATCTTTGAAGCTGTCCACCACTTAATTCATATGGCTTTTTATGTAAAAGCTCCATTTCAAGGCTTAATTTAGATAAAATAGTATCAACTTCGTCTTTAAAATCTCTTTTTAACACATCTTTTATCTGTTCAAAAATAGTATATGTAGGATGAAAAGAACTAAAAGGATCTTGAAATATAATAGCTGTTTTACCTCTAATAATATTCCCATTTTGAGGTTTTAGATTTCCTAATATAAGCTCAAAAAGCGTAGTTTTACCACTTCCACTTTTTCCAAATATCGTTTTTAACTCACCTTTTTTAAGTTCCAAATTAAAATTATTAAGTATTGGGTTATCTCTTTTATAAAAAAAATCCAAATTCTCCACTTTCAAGACATTTACACTCAAAACTATCCTTTAAAAAAATATTATTATTAATCCTAAATTTCTGTAATCATTATACAATTAATTGAGTAACAAATGATAATATGAAACTCAAATACTACAAAATATTGGTATTTAGTTAATTGTGCATTTATAAAATTCATGTAAAATAATTTTTACCATAATAGTGATTATAAAATTTAAAGGTTGAATCTTATGTCGAATAATAAAAAAATATTTCTTGCTGGTGCAAGTGGAGTTATTGGAAGAACGTTAAGTAAGTTACTTGTTAATGATGGATGGACAGTATATGGACCAACAAGAAGCTAAAATAAGACAAATATGCTAAAAGCTTTAGGTGTTGAGCCCATAATTTTGGATGTTTATGATGTAAAGGCATTGGAAAATGCTATTTTAAAAATAAAACCAGAAATAGTTATGCACCAATTAACTGATTTACCATTAGGTTTAGATCCAGATAAAATGGAAAAAGCTCTTGTTAGTAATGCGAAAATAAGAGAGATAGGAACAAAAAATTTAGTAGAGGCTTCAATAAAAGCTGGTGTAAAAAAAATGATTGCACAAAGCATTGCTTTTGTATATGAACCATCAGAGCTTCCTCATACAGAAGAATCAGCTTTACTAAATTTTGAAGATCCTACATATGGAGAGACATCAAAAGCAGTAGCAAGTTTAGAGCAACAAGTTTTAAATGCTCCATTTATTGGAATAGTTTTAAGAAATGGTCTTTTATACGGCGAAGGAACAGGTTTTGATGAACCAGTAGATTATATACCTTCTGTTCATATTGATGCTGCAGCTTATGCTTGTTTTTTAGCACTAAATTGCGAGAAAAATGCAATTTATAATATTGCAAATGAAGATAATCGTCTTTGCACAACAAAAGCTATAAATGAGCTTAGATGGAGTTCAGATTTTAGAGTATCTAAAGAATAATATTTCATGTTGTAAGCTAGGCTATCAATATTAGATATACATGAAAACTTTTTAATATAGTTTTCATGTACTACTATTTTTAACAAGTTAAATCGGCTGGCATTTCAATAAGTAAGATATGACTTTTTGTAATAGGGCTAATTGTTAATTTATTTTCATTATTAATTTCCATTGCATCCCCAAAATCTAGAGTAGTTCCATTTATATTTGCACAACCTTCTATTTGCATAAAATATACTTGTCTATTCTCTTTTATCTCAAATTCTAATTCTTTATCTAATTCACTTACAAATATATTTACATCTTGATAGATTTTAATAGGGCTATTTCCATCTTGGCTTGAAACTATATTTAAAAATTTATTATATCTATCAGCCTCTTTATATTTATGTGAACCATAAAGTCTTGGAAGTCCAGCTTTTGGAGGTATTATCCACATTTGTAAAAGTCTTAAATCTTCACTTTTGTGTAAATTCTTTTCACTGTGATATATACCATCACCAGCACTTAAATATTGAACTTCACCTCTTTTTAAAGATTCACTATTACCCATAGAGTCTTTATGAGTAATTTCACCTTCAACAATATAAGAAATCGAGTAGGATGAGTTCCAAATCCAGTCTCAGGATGGATAATATCATCGTTTAGTACTCTTAAGCACCCAAAATTAATGTTTTTTGGATTTCTATATTCTGCAAAGCTAAAATGGAATCGACTTTGTAACCAACCTAAATCTGATGTTCCCATATTCTCTTTTGGTAATTTTCTAATCATAAATTAAACCTTTAAAGTAGATCTAAACTCAGCAAGAATATTTTCTAAAGTTTTATCATCACATTTACTTTGGTAAGTTGTAAGAATATCTTTAGTCATAACATTAGCACCAAGTTTTGTAAATTGTGTTCTTAATCCATTTAACAAATCAACACCACTTCCACCTGAATGTGTAGCTAATTGTACACTTCTTGATTCAAATAGTTTTCTAAAATCATCTCCAATTCTTGAAACCCAAGCAATTGTATTTACAAGTACAGGAGAGACACTAAAGTTATACTCAGGAGATACTACAACATAAGCAGTTGCTTCTTCCATTTGTTTTGCTAAATCTAGTGCAATTTGAGGAATTCCATTGTTTTGTTCTTTAGAAGTATCATACATAGGTAAATTCAAATCAACTAGATTAACAATTTTTGAATCTACATTTTTATTATCCAATTCATTTTTAATTTGATTTGCCAAATTAACATTCTCATTTAAACTTGCTACTAATACTAAAACCATTTTAAATCCTTTTATATTTATCTTTTTTAACTAAATTTTTATTTAAACCCGGATTTTGCAATAGGATATTCTTGGTATAAATTAATCTTATAATA
>CAYLKG010000073.1:0-9083 GCA_964384195.1 uncultured Aliarcobacter sp.
GACTATTATATGCCAGTTTGTTTTAGATTATCATTTCTCTATTGAAAAATTTGGGATAATGTTTTGTAAGATTTAAAATTGCTATAATATTTCTATAGGTATTAGCAGGATATTGTACATCTTCTAATCTCTTATTTACAAATTCATATGTTGCTAATCCAATTGTTTGTGCCCAGTTTCTTAATCTTGCAGGATTCATTTTTTCTTGGGCATATTGATGGTTAAGCGGCATATGTTCATGTTTTGTGGAAATTTGATTTATACGATACAATCTTGGATGTGTTGCTATTAAACTATTTTGATGATAAATCTCTACAGTTGATGCTGAGTATCTTATTTCAACTCTTTCTTTAAGATATTTAAATGGAACAGAGTAAAAACATTTATCAAGCTCTACATGATAATCTAAATGTACAGTTGCTACTTTAAACTCTTTGTATATGAATCTATTATTTGGTAAAGGTTGCAATGCCGGAAGATCTAATTGTAAATATAATTCATATCTACTTTTACCAATATGTTTCATAACTTTATTATTATAGATATCTATCAAACTTGAAAAAGCTATATTAATCTCATCGGTATTAAAAAATACTCTATTACGAAGTACTGCTATAAGCCATCTTTGAATACCTTGTACACCTTGTTATACTTTAGGTTTATCTTTTCTCACAAGCACAGCTTGTTCGCTCTATGTTGGTTTTCTAGGACGAGCTGGAGATATAACACAATCATAATGTCTTGCAAGTTCACCATAACTCTCATTTTCAATAATTCCTTTTTTATTATTACTAATAATTGCACTTTTTAGGTTATCTGGAACTAATACATTTGGAACACCTCCAAAGAAATCGAAAGCTATTGTATGTGAAAGAATAAAATCTTTTATGGTTTGAGATTTTGTGGCATGAACAAAGGTATATCCACTTGCACCTAAAATAGCAACAAATATTTGAACTTTAGATATCTCACCTGTAAATTGATCTGTTACATTCATTGTTAAGCCACTATAATCAATAAAAAGTTTATCTCCTGGAATATGTGTTTGTCTCATTGAAGGATTTAATCTATTCTTATATCTATAGTAATACTCTTTAAATTGTGATAATCCATAACCATTTGGATTAACATCTTTATACTCTTGCCATAGCAATTCAAAGGTAACACCTTTTTTTGCTATCTCTTTATGAATATATACAACATCAGGCAGCTCTTTAATAGGCAATTTCTTAACAATTTGTTTATCTTTAAAAAGAGTTAAACTTATTTTATCATCACTTAAACTAAGTAACTCATCTAGTTTATAACCACTACTATCAAACCTTTTACAATAATCTGAAATGGTTGTATGTGGCAACTTTGTAGCATTTGAAATATCTCGCAAAGATAAATTTGCTACATATCTCATTTTTAATGCTTTACGTATATCTTTCATAGAAATTCTCCTCATTTAATACCCTTTGTTTTTTACAAAGTGTATTTAAAAATTTCTCAAAGATATTTCAATCTTTAGCAAAATATTTCCAGCCGGTCATGTACCATTTTTGTACGAAATTCCACCGGCTGAGTGTACGAATACTTTTCGGCTAGCTGTACGAATCAACTCCGGCTGGCTGTACGAATCATTCCGGCGCAAGCATCTATACCAGATTTTCTTCTTTCATCCAATGTTCTATTCTATTACTTATTGCTAAAATATCAGCTTCATCGCTAGTTAATATCAAACCATACTTTATTATTAAAGCATTTAGCATTATTTCATATATATATAATCTTGATCAATAGATTTATTTTATTTATCTCAGTAATCTTATTAATATTATTACAATTCTTCATTTTAATCCAAAAATTGAGATTACTATAAATAAGAATGAAATTATTTTTGAAGAAAACTGTGGAAAGATTGAAGAAGAATTGTTGAGAAAAATAAATGATGATGAATATTCAGGACTAGGATTAAAAATGTCAAAACAAATAGCCCAAAAGAATAATCAAAATATGATTATTTCAAACTCTTCAAATGGGGCTATTTTTAAATTTATATCTCTACACTAACCCTATTTCTTCCTGATTTTTTTGATAAATAAAGAGCATTATCAGCTTTTCTGATTAAATCTTCTATTTGCATCTCTTCAGTAGGAACAATGGAAGATACACCTATGCTAATAGTGAGAATATTTGAAGCTTTTGAATTTTCATGAGGAATTTTCAAGTTTTCAATCTCAACTCTTAATTTTTCACAAATTACTTTTGCATCTTCAATATTTGTACCAGGTAAAATACAAATAAACTCTTCTCCACCATATCTTGCTATAAAATCGTGAGATCTATTTAAATTATCATCTAAAACCCTAGCTACTTTTTTTAAACACTCATCACCTGCTTGATGACCATATTTATCATTATATAGTTTAAAATTATCGATATCTATTAGAACAATACTTAAATCTTTTCCATTTCTTTGACAGTATCTCCATTCTTTATCCAAAAATTGGTCAAAATATCTTCTGCTTGCAATCTCTGTTACACTATCAATATATGTATAAGTTTCAAGTATTTTTTTCTTCTCTTCTTCTTGATCTAACTCTTTTACTCTTGCTAAATATCTTTTTCTTTGAAGTATATATAAACCAAAAACCGAGCTTAATATCAGTATTAAAACCAAAGAAACTACCATATAAATTTCATTTTTAATATTCGTATACAAGGCATTTAAATCTCTACTAACAGTTATATACAACGGTAAATCTATATCAATATTATTTGGTTTTACTGTGTAAAAAGCAACCAATCTTTCATCATTTGCAATATAAGATATTACTCTATAAATACTATTTAACTTGTTTCCTAGCTTATGTTTATATAAAAAACTATCTTCAGCATTAATTCTCTTACCCAAAACTTCATCTTTTTGTGGCGCAATCAAAAATAAAGTACCATTTCCATGAATTATTGAAGTTCTCATATCGCTTGAATAAAAAACTGATTCTAAAGTTTTCATTAATTCTAAAGGTTCAAAAACAGCCAGAACCATACCATTAAAATCACCTTTTTCATCACTTAACATAACTGCTAAATTTATAGTCCAAGCTCCTAAAAGTGTTTTATATGGCGCATTTATATAAAGTTTACCTTTTGAAGGATTATTTTTAACATTTATAAAATAATCTCTACTTGAATAGTAAAACCTAAAATATCTGTTCTATTTGTTGCTTTTACTTCTCCTTCTTTATCAAGAACTATAAATGTTCTTAAATATGGTAAAACCTTCACAAATGTTCTTAGATGTTCTTCTAAATGTTCTTTGTTTTTTTGCTCTAAAACTGCTTCTTTTTCAGCTATAGAACGTATTGATAAAAGGGCCTGATTTATAGAATTAATTTGATTCAATAAATTGTCATTTAAAATTTTTGCTTGAGTTAGCAATCTCTCTTCTTCTCTTTCTAGTATGTCTTCATTTTGATGAAACAAAATGTATGATACAAAAATAGATATTGTAAGAAGAAAAAATATAAGAAATATCCACTCTATAAAGAAATTTCTAACATCCAGACTTAAAAGATGATTTTTTGATTTGTTATACAAACTTTACCTCAAAAAGATTATTTGATTTTTCTCGCAATAGTATCGAAAGTTGTATAAAATTTTAAAATAAAAATTATAATTTATTAAGAAGTAAAAAACCCGTCCTTATGGACAGATTTTTATAAAATTTCAGTTATTAATTCTAAATTAGTTTTAGCAGAAAGTAAATTTGGCGCAACATCAAAAGCTGTTTTTGCTCCGAAATCTCCTTTTAAAGCCATTTTATAAGTAGCTCTTGCATAAGCAACTAAAACACTAGCAGTAAATTCAGGATTACTATCAAGCTTTAATGAATATTCAATTACTTGATTAACTCCTGTACTACTAACACCACTTCTAATAACAAATCCACCATGTGGCATTGCTTGATGGTTTTTATTAAATTCTTCTTGGCTAATAAAATTTACAGTAGTATCATAAGGTTCAAAATAATTTGGCATAGTTTTAATCTCATTTTCTATTTTTTTAGCATCAGCGTTTTCTTCTAAAACTACAAAGCATTCTCTTGTGTGTTTCTCTTTTGTACTTAAAGTAGGTCTTGAACCACTTCTTACTTTAGCAATAGCATCAACAGATGGAATTGTATATTGAACACCATTTTTTACACCAGCAACTCTTCTAATAGCATCAGAATGTCCTTGGCTTAAACCTTTTCCCCAAAATGTATATGTATCACCATCCGGAAGTAGAGTTTCTCCAAAAAGTCTATTTAATGAGAACATTCCAGGGTCCCATCCAATTGAAATCATTCCTACTTTTTTGTTTTTAGATGCTACTTTATCAACACTAGCAAAATACTCAGGAATTTGTGCATGATTATCATAACTATCAACAACATTAAAATGTTCAGCAAATTGTGGTCCTTGAATAGGTAAATCATCTTTTGATCCACCACATAAAATTAGAACATCAACTTTATCCTTAAATTCTAAAATGTTATTTATTGAATAAACTGGAGTGTTTATAGTAGTTACATTTTTTGGGTCTCTTCTTGAGAAAACAGCCACCAAACTCATATCAGGATTTTTTGAAATAGAAAGCTCAACACCTCTTCCTAAATTTCCGTATCCAACAATCGCAACTTTTATTTGATTATTCATGCTAAACGCTCCTTTGAAGTTAATATTTTTTGTATTTGCTACAAAAAAATCGGGAGCTATTTTACACTTCTTTAAATTTTATAGAACTTAAAAAATAGTTGCTATCAATAATTTTTTTATTCTTAGTTTAGTTTTGTAAACATCAATATCTTAAAATGTCCAAAAAACACACTTCTAATTTTTTATTCAAATAAATAAGTTTTTCAAAATAGTTACAAAAATTATTCATAAAAAGTTTTTTTCTTATAATTATTATATTTTTCTTGCATTGTAATAAATTAAGGAATATAATGACTTTAGAAAAGGCTTTTATTAATAGTTTTATTTCGTTATTTTTAAAAGCAATGTTTTCAATCTTTACGGAAGGAGTGCTTAAATGAAAAAGAACTCAATATTGTTATTTCTTACAACAACGCTGTTTTTAGGTTGTTCAGATAAAGAAGGAGCTACAAATTTCTTAAAAAAAGAAGGCTATTCAGATATAACTATAACTGGTTATAGTTTTTTTGAGTGTTCCCAACAGGATATAAAAAGTACTGGTTTTATTGCAAAAAAAGGTGGCAAAATGATAGAAGGGACAGTTTGTACTAGCATGTTATTAGAAAAAAATACGATTAAGCTAAAAATTAAATAAAGAATCTTTTAGGTAGACTACTATCGAAATGTAAAATAATAATTTAAGGTCGTATTATGAAATTTAAAGTATTTGTAGATGGGCAACATGGAACAACAGGGTTAAAAATCCATGAAATGCTTGAAAATAGAGATGAGATAGAGCTTTTAACAATTACTGAAAAAGATAAAAAAAATATAAATAAAAGAAAAGAACTTTTAAATAGTGCTGATTTAGTTTTTTTATGCCTTCCTGATGTTGCATCAAAAGAGTCTGTTAGCTTAATTGAAAATGAAAATGTAAAAGTTATTGATGCAAGTACTGCTTTTAGAACACATAAAGATTGGGTTTATGGAATACCTGAAATAACTTCTAAACAAAGAGGCAAAATCAAAAATTCAAAAAAAGTTTGTGTACCAGGATGTCATGCAAGTGGTTTAATAGTTTCTATGAAACCTTTAGTGAAAAATAAAATTATAAGTAAAAATCACAAACTAATCTGCCATTCAATAACTGGATATAGTGGTGGAGGAAGTTCTATGATAAGCGATTATGAAAATGGAGATTTTGAAGTTATTGGAGGTCAAAGA
Source organism: uncultured Aliarcobacter sp. (assembly GCA_964384195.1). Lineage (GTDB taxonomy): Bacteria > Campylobacterota > Campylobacteria > Campylobacterales > Arcobacteraceae > Aliarcobacter. Next base: position 5,889 of record CAYLKG010000073.1, read on the forward strand.
CCTTATGCTTTAGGATTAAATCATAAGCATTTACCTGAGATGAAACATGTTTTAAAATTAAATAAATCGCCTATTTTTACACCAAGTGTTGGAAACTTCAAACAAGGAATGCTTGTAATTTCCTATTTAGTTAAAAAAGATTTGAAAAAAAATATTTCAAGAGAAGATTTAATAAAACTTTATAAAGATTACTATGATAATGAATTATTCATAAAAATAGTTGAAAATAATGATGAGTATTTAGATAATGGCTTTTTAAATCCTATGAAATGTAATAATACTAACTCTTTGGAAATATCTATTTATGAAAATGAAACAGATTTAGTAATAATTTCAAGACTTGATAACTTAGGCAAAGGTGCTTCTGGAGCCGCTATTCAATGTATGAATATAATGCTAGGGCTTGAAGAGAAAAAAGGTTTAAACATAGCAAAAAACTAAATTAAAAAGTAAGGTTTTAATCCTTACTTTCAGAAAATCATGAAGCTTTTGACCCCATAAACTCCTCATAACTCCCTTTGAAATCTATAATAGTTCCATCAGGTTGAATTTCAATTATTCTATTTGCATAAGCATCTAATAATTCTCTATCGTGAGACACACAAATAACAGAACCAGCATATTGGTGTAACCCTTCTCCTAAAGCAATAATAGCTTCTAAGTCTAAGTGGTTTGTAGGTTCATCTAAAACTAAAAAATTTCCTTGTTCTAACATAATTTTAGAAAGCATCATTCTATGTTTTTCACCTCCAGAACAAGAATCTACTTTTTTCTCTTGCTCTTGACCATTAAATAACATTCTTCCTAAACAGTTTCTAATTTCTCCAATATCAGCTTCTCTATCAAAACCTCTCAACCAATCATATAAAGTGAAATCACCATTTATAATATCTGTCGTGTTTTGTGGAAAATAAGAGTTTTGAATAGTTGCACCCCATAAAACTTCTCCACTATCAGCTTTTATATTATCCATTAAAATTTCACAAAGTGTAGTTTTTCCAACTCCATTTGGTCCAATTAAAGCAATTTTATCGCCTTTTTCAAGAGAAAAAGAAATATCATTTAATACAACTTTATCTCCATAAGATTTGGAAATATTTTTAACATTTAATAATTCTTTTCCAACTTCTCTTTTTTGTCTAAAAATAATAGATGGATCTCTTCTACTTGATACTTCAATTGCTTGAATATCTAATTTATCTAACTGTTTTTGTCTTGAAGTTGCTTGTTTTGCTTTTGATGCATTTGCACTAAATCTAGCAATAAACTTTTCAAGCTCTTCTTTCTCTTTTTGTTTTTTATTTACATCAGCTTGTTGTTGTTTTGCAATAAGTGTTGAAGCAATATACCAATCGTCATATGTTCCACTGAACTCTCTAATTTTTTTGAAATCAACATCTAAAATATTTGTACAAACTGCATTTAAAAAGTGTCTATCGTGAGAGATAACTACCATTGTTCCATCGTGATGTTGAAGTTGATTCTCTAACCATCCAATAGTATCTATATCAAGGTTGTTTGTTGGCTCATCTAAAAATAAAATATCTGGTCTTGGGAAAAGAACTTGTGCTAAAAGAACCTTAACTTTATCTCCACCTGTTAATGTACTCATTAAATTTTGATGAGTTGATGAAGGAAATCCTAAATCTTCAAGGATTTTAGTAACTTTTATATCATACTCATAAGTTGGATCTTCCTCACAACAAATAATCTCTAATTCAGCTAGTCTATTGTTAACTTCATCAGTAAATTCAGGGCTCATATAAAGCTCTTCTTTCTCTTTTACTGCATCAAATAATCTTTTGTTTCCAATTAAAACTGCATCAAAAATAGTGAAATTTTCAAAAGCAAATTGATTTTGAGATAAAACCCCTACTTTTTTACCATTTTGGATTTGTACTTCACCCTCAGTTGCCTCTTCTTGACCTGAAAGAATTTTTAAAAAAGTAGTTTTTCCAGCACCATTAGCACCAATTAAACCATATCTTTTTCCACTATCAAGCTTTAAATTTATTTCAGAAAATAGTACTCTTGCACCAAATGCTTTTTTTAAATTAACCGTTTGAACCATCTTTTAACAACTCCATATTTAATTATTTTTTTGATTGATTTTTAAAATTTTAAAGATTATATCTAAAAAAAAGTTTTTCTATCTTAAGAGTGAGATTATAGCTCTTTTTCAAAAGCTAATTTCATAATCTCATCCTCACTAATACCATCACTCCCCTCTTCATTTGGTGGATTTTTTATCCATAAAACTTTTGTTTTTAGTTGATCTAGCTGATATTTTGTAAGATTTTTAATAAGTTGATCTGTTATCATCTCTTTTGTTAAAGTATTTGCATTTAGCATTTTTTTGATAACTTTCTCTAAGTTTTTCTTAGTTGCTTCAAATGCTTTTTCTTCTTCAGTCAATGAAATATACTCTTCATCAAGATACTTCATAACAGAATCGCCTGGATATTTATAAGTTGTAACTCCCTTGTAGTTATACTTTTGACATTTTAATCTAGCTATATAAACACCTGTAAATATATATCCAAAAACTGTGTTTATACCTTCTAAAGTTCTTAATGGGTTATGAGAACAGATAAAATCGCCTTTTACAGTAGATGGTGAGTTTTGCAAAGAAGTTATGTTGTTATGCAATATAATAAAACTTCCTTTTACCTCTTTTGGTCCACCTCTTAAAGAATTTAATTCATTTTTATGAGCAAGGAAACTTCCATTTACTTTTACAGGGCTTCCTTCTAGTGAAACCAACTCATTTTCACTAATATCGAAATCACCATCTATTACATTAAATTTTAAAGGTAATTTATATAAATTTGGTAATCTTCCAGCAAGTCTTACATCTCCAGAAACATCAACAGAACCATCACTTAAGATTGTGTAGTTCTTTATATCATACTTATTTAACCAACTAACAATATCTTCAGTATTTACCAAAGATACAATAGGTTTATAAATATGTGAAATTACAGCACTTCCTTTGTATTTTAAACTTTGGTATTCTTCATTTAGTTTAGAAGGAAGATTATTTAGTTTTACATCTGTAACTAAATCTCCCATAATTTCATCAGCAATTCCATCCAAATCACTAAGTTTATTTCCGTGACAAAGATAATCACCTTTTACAGTATTACTTCCCCAATAAAATACATAAATAATTAGCTAGCATATTTAACACTTGGA
>CAYLKG010000074.1:0-9078 GCA_964384195.1 uncultured Aliarcobacter sp.
TATTAAGAGATGTGACTGCAAAACTGCTTGGGTTTAGGTGCGAAAGTTAAGTTATATATCCCTTGAAGTAATTTTAAAGATATTTTAATATAATGAAGAAAGAATAGAAAAAGGAGAAGATATGCCAAAAATTTTAGTTCCAATATCAAACGGTTTTGAAGAAGTTGAAGCAGTTAGTATAGTTGATGTTTGTAGAAGAGCAGGTATTGAAGTAACAACAGCTGGAATTGAAGATAAAGTTTTGATTGGTGCTCATAATATTAAAATTGAGATGGATAAAAAAATTACTGAAGTTAATTCAAATGACTTTGATATGATAGTTCTTCCAGGTGGTCTTCCAAATGCATTTACATTAGCTGAGAATAATGATGTTCAAAGACTTTTAAAAGAGTTTAAAGAAAAAAATAAAAAAATAGGTGCTATTTGTGCGGCTCCTTATGCGCTTTTTAAAGCTGACGTTTTAAATGAAAATTATACTTGTTATCCTAGTTTTGAACAAAAAATAAAAGATGATGGCTATCAAAATAACCAAAATGTAGTTCTTGATGGAAATGTTATGACATCAAGAGGCCCAGCAACTGCTATTGAATTTGCTTTAGAAATTGTAAAAATTTTAAAAGGTGAAGAGGTTTATACTTCAGTTAAAAATGGACTTTTAGCATAATCAAACAAGCCTTTAAAAGGCTTGTTTAGACTTTTTAATTACTTCAAAAACAAACTTTAGATAGACTATAAATAAAAATTTAATAAAGATTTATAAAAATATGTCACAAATACCACAATTTACGCATTTACATTTACATACTGAGTATTCACTTCTTGATGGTGCAAATAAGATAAAGCCACTTGCTAAAAAATTAAAAGCTTTTGGAATGACAAGTGTTGCTATGACTGACCATGGAAATATGTTTGGAGCAATTGATTTTTATAATGCAATGAAAGCTGAGGGAATAAAGCCAATTATTGGTATGGAAGCTTATGTTCACAATAGTGAAGAGTTGGGTGATAAAACAAACCGACAAAGATTTCACTTATGTTTATATGCAAAAGATGAAGTTGGATATAAAAATCTTATGTATCTTAGCTCAAAAGCTTATATGGAAGGTTTTTACTACTATCCAAGAATAAATAAACAACTTTTAAAAGAGCATAGTGCAGGTCTTGTTTGTAGTGCGGCTTGTCTTCAAGGTGAGGTAAATTGGCATCTAAACACACAAAGTGAGAGAAATGTAAAAAATGGTGCAAAGGGTTATGAAGAGGCAAAAAAAATTGCTCTAGAGTACAAAGAGATATTTGGAGATGATTTTTATTTGGAGATTATGAGGCATGGGATAGGGGACCAACATTTTGTTGATGATCAGATTTTAAGAATCTCTGCTGAAACAGGAATAAAAGTTGTTGCTACAAATGATACGCATTATTTAGAGCAAAAAGATGCTGATGCACATGAAGCTTTTATGTGTATTGCTATGAATAAACTTTATGATGACCCAAATAGATTAAGACATAGTGTTCATGAGTTTTATCTGAAATCTCAAGAACAAATATATAAACTTTATGCAGATATACCTGAAGCAATAGAGGCAACTCAAGAAATAGCGAATAAGTGTAACCTTACAATAAAACTAGGAAATCCAACTCCTCCAAACTTTAAATTTACAAGAGATAAATTACAAGAAAAAAATATAGAGATTCCAGAACCACAAAATGAATATTCATTGGAAAACGATAAAGTTTTATTTGCTTTTGAGTGTAGAAATGGTTTAGAAGATAGATTAAAACTAGTACCTGCAGAAAAACATGAAGAGTATAGAGCAAGATTGGAAATAGAAATTAATATTATAAATAATATGAAGTTTCCAGGATATATGCTTATTGTTTGGGATTTCGTTAAAGTTGCAAAAGATATGAAAATTCCAGTTGGTCCTGGAAGGGGAAGTGCAGCTGGAAGTTTAGTTGCATATAGTTTAAAAATTACAGATATTGACCCAATTCCTTATGGATTACTTTTTGAGAGATTCTTAAATCCAGAGAGGGTTTCAATGCCTGATATTGATATGGACTTTTGTCAAAGTAGACGAGGGGAGATTATTGATTATGTTGTAAATCAATATGGACGAGCTAACGTTGCACAAATTATTACTTTTGGTAAGCTTTTAGCAAAAGGGGTTATTAGAGATGTTGCTAGAGTTCTTGATATGCCTTATGCAAAAGCTGATGCTATGGCAAAACTGATTCCTGATGAATTAGGAATAAATCTTACTCAATCATGGGAAAAAGAGCCAAAAATCAAAGAACTTTGTGAAGCTGATCCACTAGCAGCTAGAGTTTGGGAGTATGCTTTAGCACTTGAAGGGTTAAATAGAAATGCAGGAACTCACGCTGCAGGAGTTGTTATTTCAAATGAACCACTTTGGAATAAAACACCACTATTTAAACCAAGTGGACTTGATACAATAGCCACTCAATATAATGGAAAATATATTGAAGATGTAGATTTGATTAAGTTTGACTTTTTAGGTTTAAAAACACTTACTGTTATAGATGAAGCTTTAAAACTGATAGAGCAAAGACACGGTAAGAAAATAAATTTTGCAACTATTGATGTAAATGACAAAGGGGTTTATGATTTAATTCAAACAGGTGATACTTTAGGGTTATTTCAAATAGAGTCAGATGGTATGCAAGATTTGTGTAAAAGATTAAAACCATCAAATTTTGAGGATATTGTTGCCGTTCTTGCACTTTATAGACCAGGACCTATGGAATCTGGAATGCTAAATGATTTTATAGAAAGAAAACACGGACGTGCAAAAATTGATTATTTCCATGATGAACTAGAAATTGCACTAAAACCAATACTTGAAAATACTTATGGAGTTATTGTATATCAAGAGCAAGTTATGCAAATTGTTCAAAGTGTTGGTGGTTTTTCACTAGGAGGTGCTGACCTTGTAAGAAGAGCAATGGGTAAAAAAATCAAAGAAGAGATGGATAAGTTAAAAGGTCAATTTGCCGATGGGGCTGAGCAAAAAGGTTTCACAAGAGCCTATGCAGAAGAGCTTTTTGATTTAATTGTAAAATTTGCTGGATATGGATTTAATAAATCTCACTCAGCAGCTTATGCTTTGGTTACTTTTTATACTTCTTATTTGAAATGTTACTATCCTGCTGAATTTATGGCTGCACTTTTGACTCTTGAAAAAGATAATACAGATAAAGTTGTATGTTATGTAGATGAGGTAAAAAGATTAAATCTTGAACTTTTTCCACCTGATATAAATAAATCAGACCTAGTTTTTTCAGCTACAAATATAAATGGAAAAGAAGTTGTTATGTTTGGAATGGGTGCAATAAAAGGTGCTGGAGATGTGGCAATAAACTCTATATTAACTGCAAGAGAAAAAGGAAAATTCACTGATTTATCAGATTTTATCTCAAGAATTGATGCAAGTAAGGTAAATAAAAGAGTTATAGAATCTTTATCAAAAGCAGGAGTTTTTGATAGTTTTGGTTACTCAAGAAATGCACTTTTAAGTCAGATTGAAAAAATAGTAGATGGTGCTTCAAAAGCTTCAAATGCAAAAAAAATGTCAACAGGTTCACTATTTGGTGATAGTGATGAACTTACAAAAATTGATGTAGAACTTGATAACTTACCTGAATATTCACCAAAAGAGTTGCTTGAACTTGAAAAAGTAAGTTTAGGATTTTATGTATCAGGACATCCATTAGATGAGTATAAAGATCAAATAGAAAAGATAAATTATACTTTAAGTTCAAGTATTGATGAACTTGAAGATGGAAGCCAAATTTTAATAGTTGGAAAAATTGAAGAAATAACAGAGAAGATTTCTAAAAAAGGTAGTAAATTTGGTATTGTTTCAATTCTTGATTATCACGGAACAATAGAATTTATGCTTTTTGAAGATAAATTAAAAGAACTTCAAGATAGTTTTGACTTAGATGAACCAATAGTTTTTAAAGTACGAATTTCAAAAAATGAACAATTTACAAGAATGAATGTTTTAAAAATAGAGACTATTTATGATGCACAAAAAGAGAAAGTTAAAATAAAACAAAAGGAGGTTATAGAACCACCTTTGAATATTGCAATTCCTTTTAGTGATGATGAGATGATTATTCATGATTTATTTGATTTAGTAGTAAATAATCAAGGAAAAAGAGAGTTAAAAATCTTAGTAAAATCAAAATTAGCTGATTTGGAACTAGAAAGTGCAATAAAAGTAAATAATGATATTGAAAAATTAATACATAATATAAGAGGAGCATATATAGTAGATGTTACAGATACTTCTAACAAATGATGATGGATACCATGCAGCTGGATTAAAAGCTTTGATTGAAGCTTTAAGTGATATAGCCAGAATAACAGTTGTAGCCCCTGCAAAAAATAAATCAGCTTGTGGACACTCTTTGACACTTGATAGACCTCTTAGAATGATTTGCATTAAAGATGATTTCTATAAAATGGATGATGCTACACCAACTGATTGTGTTTATTTGTCTTTAGGTAACTTGTATAAAGAAGGTTATAAGCCAGACTTAGTAATTAGTGGAATAAATATTGGTGCAAATATGGGGGAAGATATAACTTATAGTGGTACAGCAAGTGCTGCAATGGAAGCTGTAATCCAGGGAGTTCCTGCAATTGCAATTTCTCAAGTATGCAAAAGTATGTCTCAAGGAATGGATGATGGAATAGATTTTGAACTTGCAAAACAGACAATTTTAAAGTTAGTTCAAAAGATAACAGAAGGCACTTTTCCATTAGACGAAAGAAAGTTTTTAAATGTTAATATTCCTGCTATAAAAGTAGAGGATTGTAAAGGTTTTAAGATTACAAAAGCTGGATACAGAAAATATGGAAATGATTCACATAGACATCTAAATCCGAGAGGAGAAGAGTATTATTGGATAGGTCTTCATCCTCTTATTTGGGTACCAAGTGAAGATAAATCTTGTGATTTTGAAGCGATAAATGATAATTTTGTATCTATAACTCCTGTTAAATTGGATATGACATCATATAATGATATTAATAAACTAGAAAATTGGTTAAATAAATAAAAAAGGAAAATATTGTGAATTTCACAAACTCAATAAAAAAACATATAGTAAAACTCGTAGGGATTTTAAAAGACGAAGATGAACTTCAAGAAGTTTTAAAAAGAAAATTTACAAAAAAAGAGTACAAAACCTTTATAGCATTTGAAGAAGGTAAAAATTTAGATGAGGTAAAGACTATCTTAAGAGAAGAGGATGAAGAAAAAATCCAAAAAACTTATCAAACTGCAATCAAAAAACTAAATCAAGAGATATTTAAAAGAGAGTTAGTAGAACTATAAAGTTCTACTTTTTATCAATTCACTCATCGATAGTTATAACTTTTTGTTTTTTCTCTTGTTTTGTTTTCTCTCTATTTTCTTTAAAGTTTAGATAGAACTCAATTTCACTTGGAGTTAAAATTTTGATAGTATTTGTACTTCCTGGAATTCCTACAGGATATCCAACTGTACAAATATATAAACCATTTTTATTCAATAATTCTCTTTTTTCTAAACTTCTTAACATTTTTTGAATCATTTTTGAAGCTTGAGCCTCTTTTACTGTTGTTATTGGTTCAACTCCCCAAAGAGCAGTTAAAGAAGTTAGTGTTTCTTTATCATGAGCAAAAGTGTATAAAGGAGTTTTTGGTCTATATCTTGACATTTTTCTTGCAGAATTCCCACTACTTGTTAAAGATAAAATACCATCTGCACTTAAATCATCTGCTAATTTCGTAACTGTTGCTTGAATTACATCAAACCCATCTAAATATGTAAAATTATATCTTTTATCATGGTTATAGATTTTTTCCGTTTGACTTATAATATTGTGCATTGTTTCAACAACATTTGTTGGATTTTCTCCAATAGCACTCTCTTCAGAAAGCATTACAATATCTGTTCCATCTAAAACTGCATTTGCAACATCTGAAATTTCAGCTCTTGTAGCTCTTTCATTTTGTGTCATTGATAAAAGCATTTGAGTTGCTGTAATTACAGGAATTCCTTTTGCATTTGATTTACGAATAAACATTTTTTGAATTGTAGGAACTTCATAATATGGAACTTCAATTCCTAAATCACCTCTTGCTACCATTATTCCATCACTTACTTCAATTATTTCATCAATATTTGAAACAGCATCAAACTTCTCAATTTTAGCAATTAATTTACCTTTATAATCACCTAAAAGAGCTCTTGCTCTTCTCATATCTTTTGCATTTTGAACAAATGATATAGCAAAATAATCAACTCTATTTTTTACACCCCATGCAATATCTTCTTCATCTTTTTTTGTAATAACTTCAATATCAATAACAGTATTTGGGAAATTTACCCCTTTTCTTGAACTTAAAGTTCCATTATTTTCAATTTCAGCTTTTACTTTTGGAGTTGTTTCGATTACTCTTGCTCTAATAATTCCATCATATAAATATATAAATTCATCAATTTTTATTTTTTCTAGAATATCTGGATAATTTATAGATACAACATATTCCTTAGGGGCTTTTTTATATCCAACTATTTCTTTTTTTTCAAAAGTTATAATATCTCCAGCTTCTAAAGAAAAAGGTTCTTTTAATTCACCAACTCTTACTTTTGGTCCTGAAATATCTTGTAAAATACCCACAATTTTTTTCTTGTTTTGCATAGCTTGTCTGATATTTTCTAAAGTTTCTTGGTGATATTCGTGGCTTCCATGTGAAAAATTAAGCCTAAACATATTTGCACCAGCATCAATTAATTTTTCAATCATTTCTAAACTATTGCTAGCAGGTCCTAGTGTTGCTAAAATTTTTGTTTTTTTATCCATAAAAAACCTCCCGTTTTTGATGAGAAATTATAACCAATATTAGTTTCTATTTAGTTACAAGAAAAACTATTATTTCACAATTGCTATGCTAGAATCTCAAAAATAAGAGAAGGATTTATTATGAAAATATTTAATTTAAAAACTGTAATATCAAGTGCTATTGTTGCGACTATGTTAGCTGGTTGCGCATCAAGTATGAATACAGGGAATCAAACATTTGATAATAATCAAAATGCAATCATTGGAACAACTGTTGGAGCAATTGCAGGTGTTGTTTTAGGAAATAATATTGGTGGTGGGAGTAAAAGTAGAAACAAGGTAATTGGAGGTTTGGCTGGAGCTGCAATTGGAGGTGCTGTTGGTTATAGTTTAGATAAACAAGCAAAAGAAGTTGCTCAAAGTCTAAATACGGATGTAAATAATAATCCGAATGCGCAAATGGATCCAAACCAAGATTTAATAGTTTCCAATACAGATAAATATGTAAAAATAATGTTTAGAGATGATATGATGTTTGAGGTTAATTCATCTACTCCAACATATAGTGCAAGTCAAAAAATAGCAAAGATAAACTCTGTACTTAAAAACTATCCAAATACTTTAGTTCAAGTTGTAGGACATACTGATAATTCTGGAAAACATACTTATAATCAAACATTATCAGAGCAAAGAGCTAGCAATGTTGGAAATATAATATATTCAAATGGTGCAAATAATCAGATATTTTCAAGAGGATGTTCTTTTGATAAGCCAATAGTTACAAACAGTTCAAAAGAAAATATGGCATTAAATAGAAGGGTAGAGGTATATCTATATCCAAATCAAGAATCGGTTATCGATGTTTGTAAATAAGGATTTGTTAAAATCTTAAAATGATAAGATTTAGTGAATATTTTAACTCTTGGTTATATGAAGAAACCGGGTACTACACAAATTATAAAAATATAGGTAAAAAAGGAGACTTTTTTACCTCAGTTAGTGTATCTGTTTTTTTTGGTGGAGCAATTGCTAAAAAGATAATTTCAAGTATAGAAAGTGGCTTTTTAAATAAAAACTCTACAATTCTAGAAATTGGAGCCCATAAAGGATATTTATTAGCTGATATTATCCAATTTATCTACACTTTAAAACCTGAACTTTTAAATACTTTAAATTTTGCAATTTTAGAAAAATTTGAGAGTTTAAGAGTTGTTCAAAAAAAATATTTATTTGACTCTTTCGCTAATTCAATAAATTTTGTACATTACAGTAATTTAAATGACATAAAATTAAATAGTGCTTTTATTATTTCAAATGAACTTTTTGACTCTTTTGCTTGTGATTTGATTTATACAAAAGACAATGTTATAAAGCAGGCGTTTGTTGACCATCATAAAATAGAATTTTTGCCTTGTAATGATGAAAAAATTTTGAAGCACTGTAAAAAATACAAGATAACAAAAGGTGAAATAGCCTTAGAATATATTGAGTTTATCACAAAACTTTGTGAAAATATAAAAAGTTTTGAGTTTGTAGCTTTCGATTATGGAGAAAAAAGTAATAGAGAGGATTTTAGCATTAGGATTTATAAGGGTCATAAAGTTTATCCATTTTTTGAAGAAAATTTAGAACTAAAAGATTTTTATAAAAATTCAGATATTACTTATGATGTACATTTTGATTATCTAATAGACTGTTTTAAAGAAAATAAAGTAAAAAATATTGAATTCAAAACACAGTTAAAAGCTCTTGTTGATTTTGGTATTTTAGAATTATTGGAGATTTTAAAAGCAAATGTAGATGAAAAAACTTATCAAAAAGAGCTACAAAAAGTAAAAATTTTAATTCAACCAAATCAATTAGCTGAAAGATTTAAGTGTTTAAGCGTAAGAAAATAGCTCAAAAAGTATAATCAAAACGATCAAAGTAAATATAAAAGGATATTTGTGAAAATTATTGTAAATGGTGAAATTATGGAGTTCAAAGATGACTCAACACTTTTAGAAATTATTAAAGAACTCAAAATCGAAGATAAAGTAATGGCTTGTGCTGTTAATATGGATATTGTAAAAAAAGATGTTTGGACTAGTTATAAACCAAAAGAAAATGATTCATTGGAACTTTTAAACTTTGTTGGCGGTGGATAAATATAGGCATATAAAAGAGCCACTTGCAGATTCCTGCAAACAACCAATAATTTAAGCTAATTTAAATTTT
>CAYLKG010000075.1:0-9019 GCA_964384195.1 uncultured Aliarcobacter sp.
ATATGGAGAGTTTACAAAAAAATCCACAAAAAGTTGCAAATTTCTTTTTACATCCAAGTGTAAAATATGCTAGCTAATGAAATTAGCTCTGTTTATTGGGGGAGTAATATATACGAATTTATTAAGTTGTTTATTTTTTGGTAATTAAAGTTATTTTTTTCAACTTATTCAAAAATATGGAAATTATATGAAGAGTTTAAAAAAGAATATTTAAACTACTTATAAAAACTATTTACAAGCAATATTTCTCTTTTAAATTTTCTTCCATTATTTTTATTAAATCCTGCATTGTTGGTTTATATACATAAACATTATCATTTTCTTGATATTCAATTATATATCTTTTATTTTCACTAAAATTTACAAAAGCAACTTTTTCATTACTTTCATAAACTGTAAACTCATCATAAAAAATAGGTATTAGAATTTGGATTAGCTCTTTTTCATTTTGAACTTCCATTTTAAAATGCTCTTTTTTTATTTTGTAATCTATAATTCATAATTTTTAAAAATTATGAATATAAGTAGAGATATATTTTTTGTAAAATCTAAAAAATGGAATTTATTTTTGAAAAAACTACTCTCAACTTGACAGCAATTATTAAGTTTCTACAATATCTCTTTAGACTCCAATATTAACTTTCTAATTGAATCATACTTTTTAGATTTCTCATAATGTTCTATAAATGGGCCTACCCATTTTGGAACTTGTATATCATGGAATCCCCAATTATTAAGTGTTGAATATGGTACATGAGTTATTTCTGAAAACTCTTTTTGTGTTAGATTAATATCTTTTAATCTTTTACAAAACTCTTCTTTTGTCATAAATTATCCTATTTATTATCTAATATAGTTTTAATTATATCATTAATTTATCTATTTTAGATTATATTTCTTGACATAATATCCTTTTTAGTATATAATAAATTAAATAATATCTATTTTAGATAATACAAGGAGACAATATGGAACAAGATATTACTTGTAAAAAAGAGAAAGAACTATTTTTCTCATATTTAGGAAGTTTAGGACTTGGCGCATTACTATTACTACTTATAGCTTTTTTATATTTTTATAATAATTATAAAAAAGAGAAAATTTATGAAGCTTTTGTAAATAATGAAGAATTAATATGTAAGAACAATATTGTTTCAAAAGATTTAGCTTATGAATTTGATAAAAAAAGAGCTTATCAAATAACTAATGGTGTAAATATATTTACAATCTATAATTGTGATATTAAATAAAGGAAGAGATAGCATGTGTAATTTTTATAAAATAGGTAATAAAACTATTTGTAGATTTGGAGAATTTCTTTTTGTAATATCTATTTTAGTTTTAGTAGGTTCACTTTTATTTGTTATGGTTTATGCACTTTTTTTTAATAATGAATATGAATATTTTGATTTTAATAATGGACTTTTATATATTGCATTTTGGGCTGTATTACTAACTGCTGCAGTAAAAATTGTTCATAAGAGTCCAGATAGTTTTTTAAAATCAAATAGTAAAGAAACTAAATCTAAGAAAGAAGAATAGTTATGAATGAAAAGAGATTAAAAAAATATGAATATCTATCAAGTAAAATAAGAACACAATTTTTTATAATATTAGTTATATTCTTAATTCCACTTGTAGCTTTATATTTTCATCTAAATGAAAGAGCCAATATAATAGATGATTTTAATAATGAAAAAGAGTTTATTTGCAACTATAAATCTTTAAAGATTGATGTTTCAAAATCTGATAATTGGAGTGTAGATCAAAATAGTTTTTTTAAAGGCTCAACTTCCATTCCTGTTACAAAATGTGAAATAAAGGATTAAAAATGTTACCAATAAATAAATTTGATAAATGTTTGTTTATTTTTCTATACAACTTTTCAAGAAGAGTTAAAATATATGTTTATATTTTAGCTATTTATATTACAATAAACATATATTTTGGAATAAATAATTCAGATATCATTATTATTTTTGGTTTAATATTTTTTGTAATAATGATTTTAACAAGCAATGTTAATGATAAACTTAAAAAAGAGTTTGACAGATATAAAAAATATCTAAAAATTAAAAGAATCAGATCATATAAAGGACAATAAAATGCAATTAGAATTTAATACAGTAACAATTATTTTACTAATAATGCTAGCAATTGGAATAATTCTTGCAATTGGTAAATTTGATTATGAAAAAGATAAAAATTTAAAATAAAAGTAATTTTAATATTTTATAAAATCCCTGTTTGTTTATAAGTAACAGGGATTTATTATTTTTAGAGATTAAAAAAATTACTTAGTGCTTTTATTTTCATTTTTCTTTTTTACTTTAAAAGATAGATAAAGTACAAAAAATGCAAACAGTGCGACTAATGAAAATCTTAACTCTTCCAAATTTTCTCCTAGTTTATTTATCAATAAATTTTCTGTGTTAATTATAGCAAAGCAATCAAATATTACAAAATCTTTATATCATCAAACAAAAATATCTTTAAAACAAATTGTAAATTTTGTTTTTAAAATAATAGATTAATATTTTTATAAAATAATAAATTTTTTTAAAGAAAATAAAATCATCCTCCCAAATAGTGTTCAGTAATACTAGCTCTATTATGCTTCATCTCATAGCTAACTTGTTGCAAAGAATCAGAATAAGTGTAATCCGCTTTTCCATACTCAAACATTCTTCTTTTTGCAAAGTTCCATCTTAATCCATGACTTCCTTCAGCAATCTCCCTTGAAGCAAATGCTGCTTGTTTTATATCATTATAATAATCTTGACGGTTGATTTTAAATTTTGAATTTAATGATAGATAATTTTTTAATTCAGTATAAGTTTCAAGAGAGACTAAAACCTCACCTTGCTTTCCACCTTTTTCCTTTGTAAAAATTATTCCTCTTTCAATTTTTGTGACTTTATCAATTTTAGTTCCTAAAAGTTGATCTTGTTTTATAAGTGCAACTCCTTCAACTCTAGCTCCACCTTCAAGTTGAATTTTAGCTGCAAGTTTGTTTATAGGATTGTTTAAATTTGAAATTAAAAGTTCTGGATTATTATATGCACGATTGTGATAATTATTTGCTACAAATTTTAAATCTCTTGCTTGATCAAGAATAATTTGTCTGATTGAAAAGTCATAATCTTTTTCTATCTTATGGATATTTTTTGAAAAGTTTTTTAATGCAATTTCTAACTTACCAAGTGCAGCTGAAATTTTTTCAAGATATTGTTTTGAAGGATAGTATTCAATCTTATAATCCATATAAGCTTGAACATGTTCTGAACTAATTTTTTCAAAATTTCTTATCTTCCAATGCTCCAAAAGATAGTTAAAAAAATTGTTCCAAACTCTTCTATAACTCTCCATAGTTTTATAGCTTGCAACTTTTTGATAGTGTCCATGATTTTGATTTATTTTATCTTCTTTTTTAGCTCCTTCTTGAAATATTTGTTTTACTAACTGTGAGCTTTGATAATGAACACTTCCTCTCATTTCTTTCTCCTTTATTTGAAATCTTTTTGTTTTATAGCGATAGATTAAGCTCCTATCTGAAGCAAAAATTTGTTGAGTCAATCTGCATATTTTTAAATTCTTGCATCTGAATTTTTTGTCATTACAATCGCAATAACAAAAAGAATCTCGTAAGTTTCTAAGGATTAGTTTTTGTGTTTATCTTTTCAATTTGGTTAAAAGTAATTGTGCTTTTATATATAAAAAGGTAAGAAGTAATAGACATATTTTTATATGAATAACATCTATTGGTTTAGTATATTTTTAAAAATATACTCTGTAGCAAACTTGTAAAAACATTACAAGCTAATTGTTTAAAAAGTTAAAGTTAGGAAATTGTAACACAAATTTTTGGTTATTGTTTTTATGTAAATTTTTTTGATAGTTTAAATTTTTGCTACGGTTTCCTTTTTTTTGTAGAATGTGAGTAACTAATCCTAAAATAGGGCTTTTATAAAGTGTTGATTTTTTAACAAGAAACAGTAAAAGAAACACTTAGGAAACACCAAAAGAAACATTTTTGAAACAGTAAGAGCTAATTTTTTTGAAAATTTTTATAGATTTCGAATTTAAAAAGAGATTTTATTTTAAAAAATAGTAGTTATTCTTTTGATAACTTTAATCTATTTTCTAAGTAATTGAACATCTCATTTTCAGTAATCATTTTTGTATATTCATTTTTATTTATTGATCTTTCTTTTATAATATTTCCAATCTCTAAAGATTCTAAATATTCATCTTCTTCATTTGTAAAATGATTAATATGTAAGCCAAAATCTTCTGGATTTATATTAAAATGTGATTTTATTTTTCCATAAATTAAATTATTAGCTTCACTTAAAATCTCTTTACTATTTTCATCTACAATACCATTTTTAATATCATAAGCGTATGAGATTTTATTTACTTCATCTAATTTAATTGCCATTGAGTATTCTTTAATGATGAACATTTATTTTTCCTTTTTTATAAATTAAAAAACTATTTTTTGTTATCAAAATATTGATTTATTATGTTAGCTACTACCAAATAAAAATATAAAACTTACTCAATTATTTTTACACTCAATATTTTTTTTCGCTGAAAAAATTGCAACTCCTACAATTCCTAAAACAATTGGAAAAAATAAAAATATTCCACTTACTATTGTTGTTGTCATATACCTTTTACCTTTCTAAAATAATATAATAGTTTTAAAAAATTAACTATTGAATATTTAATTTTTTGTATTTTATTTTTAAATTTTAAGTCTTTTTCATAGAAATATTTTTTATAAGCCAAAAATATTCCTACTACTAAAAATTGTCATAATAAAAATTAATCCAGGGTTGGTTGAGATTTTCATAATTGCTATTTTTTTATTTACAAATTTTCTTTTTTATTATATCTTTATATAATTTACTCTACTTAAATTGTATCTAATTTGATTGATAGTTTAAATGTAATTTTTATTATTTGAAGTTTTTTTAACCATTTATTTTATTTTGATAATATTTAATTAAGCTATAAATTTATTATTTTAAATATAAAAATATTTCATCTTTTTTCTAACCATAAGCCTTCTTTGTACATTGGAAATAATAGTTCTACAACTATTATTATAGCTACTACAAATATAAAATATTTTATAAATATTAATACTACTATTAACCAAAATATCATTCTATAGATTCTAAATTTTTTATTTTTATTTAGATAATAATCTTTTAATTCAGAGGCTTGCTTATTTATAGTAGTTAAATCTTGAACAGAATATTTTCCATTGGCACTTTTTTTACCAATATTCATAGCTCTACCAACATAGTTGTGAATTGTAAAATGATGAATTCCTCGTCCTGTACCAGCTTCAGAACCAGTTGTTTTATAATAATTAGTATAAAAAATTGCATTTGCACCAATTAGATTTGCTTTATTTATTAAATCTTCTTTTGCACTATCTGGAGATTCACTTGAAGTACCAGTTATTATCCAATCCGATTCTTCAATGACTTCCCAACCTTTGATTTCATCTTGTTTACTAACATAAACTGTATCTGGAATATTGTATTTTAAAGTTATATTATCGTCTAGTAATCTTATATTTACTGCACTATATCCTTTTGCAGTTGCTTTTTGTTCAAATTCTAAAACTAAATCTTCACATAATTTATTGATATCTTTTTTATCTTTTAAAGATGAATCATGAAAAAAATAATCTTTTCCATCTTCACCTTTAATAAACCCATAGTTTTTATCAGATAAATAAGATGTAACTGTACCTATCATTTTTTATCATCTAAACTTTTTTGATAATTCTTAATATTTTTAATAAGTCCACCATAGATGTTATATTGAATATCTCTTAACTGTTTATTTGATATATCAGAGCTAAAAACTCTTTCATAAATTTCTTCACTCATAAACTTTTTATCATAAATTAAAGGATCTGTTGCCGCTAATCCATCAACTAAAAATTCTTTATTTTCTTTTTTATCAATTACTTTTATAAATATTGGAACAAATAAACTATCATTAGGAAGTAATGCTCCAACTAAAAGCATTCCAACTCCAACACCTGCACCAACAGAACTAGAATTAGATAAAGTTCCTGCAACATTCATTGAGCTTTGTTCTAAATTAAAATCACTTCTTGAAGTTGTAAATTTAACATCTAAAGACTTTCCAAGCTTTTTAAGTTCTCTTATTTCAGAATTATTATAATCTCTTCCAAACTCAATTTCTACAATTTTATCTGCATCTTCTATCTTATCAACAAATTCATATCCACCATCAAGAATCTGTTTTTTAATAAGAGAACTATAATAGTTTCTAACTCTCTCTTTTTCTGTAGTAAATTTAATTATTCCACTATTTTTTAATTCTATTTCATTTATAGAGTAAGAGCTAAATGTACCTTTTACACCATATTCATCTCTTTTATCATAAGAGTTCCAAAGCCATTTACTCCAAATACCTCTCATGATATTTTCATAGGCTGTATAAGCTTCAGTATTTGATGAGTATTTTTTATTAGTAACAACAATGTAGTTGCTATTATCATCTAACTTGTATTGAAAATCTAGAGCAACATTATCTACATTTTTATTTTCATCTCTACTAGAAGTAAATATATTTCCTAAAGTTGGTTCATAATAGACATTTCTATTATTTAAATGTACTTTAGATGTTAATGCAGGTGGTACAATTTGATTATTATTTAAATCATTCACTAATTTGTTTAGCTGACTTCTAGTTTTTTCATAATTATTATCAACATAGTAAACTTTTGTTTTAGCATTTTTTTCTTTGTACTCTTTATCTACTTTAAGAATTCCATCTTCTAGTTTTTGTGAACAGCCTGTAAAAATTATTGAAACAATAGCTATAACTAATAAATTTATTAATTTACTTTTCAATATTTTCACCCTTTTTAACTCTTTGTTTTCTTCCAAATATTAGATATAAAATCCAACCTACAGGATATAAAACTAAAATTATAATAATCCAAACAATCTTATTTGTATTATCTTTAAATTCACTAATAGCAACATTAACTAACATAACTAATGGCATTATCATAAATAATATTATTATGAATAATGAAATTCCACTTGGCATACTCATATTTCTTCCCCTATTTTATATTTTTCAATTATTCTTTTTATTACCCACCACATTTCATACCAGTAGCATTCCACTGTTTATCTATTTCAATCATTGGCATTTCACAAATCATTCCTTTAATTTGTAAAATATATACTAATTTTCCATCTTTTTCAAAAGATTTTACTATTTTTATATCATTTTCTTGAGCTGATTTAATATTATATAACACAGCTAAAGATTTAACAGTTTTTTCATCTGGGGTAGAAGAACAGCCTATAAAAGCTGTTCCTATTAATATTGTTGATAATAATATTTTTAAATTCTTTATTTTCATACTAGTCTACTTATTTAATAAGCTCTGGAAAATCTTTGTGATTTAAAATATCACTAACTAATTGATTTACAGTTGGTTCAAATGATGTTCCCATATTATTACAAGCTGTTGAAGCTAAATATGCTGATGGATAATCTCTTTTTGTATTTACAGTTAATGATTTTCCATTTGAAGATTTTATAGTTGCATTAATTTCCCAATAAGCATTTCCAAACATAGAGCTTCCATATACTTTATTTATATTTCCACTTAAGTTTATATTTGAATTTTTATCGTAATTCCCAGCCATCTTTAATTCACTAACAATTGCATTTTCTATATATTTAGCAAATGGTTCACCTTTTGGTGTAGATACTGTTTCTGCTAATCTACACATAACACTGCTTTCATCTTTATTTGTAGAAGTAAAGTTTGAAACATTTAGTTTTAAGTCTTTGTAATCTCTCAATGTTTGTACATTATCAGCTGATGGATTATACTCTGTAGTTTTTATACCACATCCTGTAAACAATAAAGTTGCTAACGCAACACTTGAGCTTAATAATAAAGTTTTTTTCATATTTTCTTTCCCTGCGTAAAATTAATTTACTTATTGTATAAAATAGATGTAAGACAGATGTAAGATTTACACTTTTTTGGTTATAAGTCTTATTTAAACCACCATTTGTAAATCATGTAGTTAAATAATGAATAGTCTATTTTATCTTCTTTCTTTTCTTCTTTTTTAGAAAAATCAAATCCTTTAGAGCCAAATGCCACAAACCATAAAAATATAAACATAAAAAAAGCCATTACAAGTCCTTTAATAAGATCACTATAGTCTGTCGTTTTATTGTCTAATCCTGCGTTAATTTTTCTCATTTTTTCAACTGCATACTTTAACTTTTTTTTATCACTTAATAATAACATATCTATAGTGCATGCTGTATTTATGTATTCTAATTCTAACTTTGAAATCAATTCGTCTGGTAAATATTTTCTACTACTTCCTATTGCCATTAATCTAGATTTTAAATCCCATAGCCCTTTTCCTGAAATACCTCCAGCATAAACAGGGGTTGCATTACCACACAGCCTACTATTTTCAGGAACTTTTACTAGTTTTCCCCATATCGTATCTTCCAAGTCAACTTGTGTGGCAAGCCAATTTCCAAGATAACCTTTTTCTCTATATTCTTCATAAGTTATATCTGGATTAAGTTTGGGTCTTATTCTTGAATAATCTTGATTCCCTAATTTTTTCCATTCTATTTCCTCTTTGAGCCATTTATTATGTTCTTTTATTTGCCATTCTTTATATTCTTTAAAATATTTTTCAGATCTTTCTACTAGCTCATTTGTTACCCTATCTTCTATTTTTAGTATGCTCGGTTCGCTTGCAAACAGTGATATTGAGAATATTAATAACATATAGAATAACTTTTTCACTTGTGTTCCCCCTGTATTATTCACCTATAGATGAATGATTTAAAGATATTAACTTATTAAACTTTAGTAAATAATTAACCAATAGGTGAAAAATATTGAAAAATAATGATTTAGTTGAATTTATTGAAGATTCTGAAGAGTTTTATAAAAAAATTTCTA
>CAYLKG010000076.1:0-8949 GCA_964384195.1 uncultured Aliarcobacter sp.
CATATTGAAAGAAGATTATGAAAAAAACTATTACTATTATTGATACATTTGGATTTTTATTTAGAAGTTATTATGCTCTCCCACCACTTAGATCAAACAGTGGCTTTCCAACTGGACTTTTGACAGGATTTATGAATTTTATTGCAGGTATTGGAAAAGATTTCAAAACAGATTATATTGTTTTTGCATTAGATGCAAAAGGAGACACTTTTAGAAATGAATTGTATTCAAATTATAAAGCACAAAGACCAGATGTTCCTGAAGATTTATTAACTCAACTTCCTATTGCTATTTCTTGGGTTGAAGAGATGGGATTTAAAATAGCAATTAGAACGGGATATGAGGCAGATGATATGGTAGCTTCAATTGCAAAAGATGCCGTTTTAAAGGGTTTGGAAGTTAGAATTGTCTCTCATGATAAAGATTTATATCAATTAATTAATGATGAAAATAGTGTTTATCTTTTTGATCCAACAAAAAAACAGATTATAAATGAAGCTAAATGTATAGAAAAATATGGAGTACTTCCAAGCGAATTTATAGATTATCAATCTTTGGTTGGAGATACAGCTGATAATATTCCAGGAGTAAAAGGTGTAGGTGCAAAAACAGCAGAAACACTTATAAAAGAGTTTAAAAATATTGAAAATATTTATGAAAATATTGAAAAAATAAGTAAACAACGAGTTCAAAATCTTTTACTTGAAAATAAAGAAAATGCATTTTTATCAAAAAAACTTGTTACTTTAAAAGATGATTGTCATTACATTGATAATTTAGAAGAGTTTGCGCTTCCACTTGAAAATCCTATTTTAAAAATTGCTTCAAGCTTAGAAAAATATGATATGAATAGAGTTCTTGATAGAGTAAATAAAAATGGTCTAAGCTATAAAACTGAAATTCCACAAAAACAAGAAAACTCAAAATTAGAGTATATTTTATTAAACGATGAAGCAAAACTAAGTTTAGTTATAAATAAAATTCCAAGAGATTCAATAGTTGCATTTGATACTGAAACTACAGATATTGATACAAATAGAGCAAAAATTGTAGGTTTTTCTTTTTGTTTTGAAGAGAATAGAGCATATTATGTACCAATAGCGCATAATTATTTGGGCGTTGATAAGCAAATTTCTTTAGATGTTGCAAAAAAAACAATAGAGATTTTAAATAGATATAAATTAGTTTTACAAAACTATAAATATGATTGGCAAATTATTAAAAATAATTTTGAAATAGATTTAAAACTATACGCTGATACAATGATTTTATCATGGGTTTTAGATACTGCTAGTAAAGTAGGAATTGATTATCAAATAAAAAAATATTTCAATGTTGATATGATAGCTTTTGGTGATGTAGTGAAAAAAGGTGAAGATTTTTCAAGTGTTGAACTTGAAAAAGCAACACAATATGCAGCAGAAGATGCTTTAATGACTCTAAAATTATTTAATAAACAACTTGAAATTTTTAAAGAAAAAGGTGAAGAAGAACTTTTAAGTATTGCTTTTGAATTAGAATTTAATTTTATTTCTGTGATTGCTTCTATGGAGCAAAGAGGAATTAAAGTAGATGTTTCATTGTTCGCTAAATACAAAGAGATTAGCGCAAATTTTTTAAACTCTTTAACACTCAAGATCTATGAACTTTGTGGAGAAAATTTCAATATAAACTCTATAAAACAGCTAGGAGTTATACTTTTTGAGAAATTAGGTTTAGCTACTTCTAAAAAGACAAAAACGGGTTATAGTACAGATGAATCAGTTTTA
This sequence comes from uncultured Aliarcobacter sp., assembly GCA_964384195.1. Classification (GTDB taxonomy): domain Bacteria; phylum Campylobacterota; class Campylobacteria; order Campylobacterales; family Arcobacteraceae; genus Aliarcobacter. The sequence continues at coordinate 1,770 of CAYLKG010000076.1, forward strand.
GAAAGTCTAAAAGATGAACATCCTGTAGTTCCTTTACTTTTGAAATATCGAGAGGCTTTTAAGTTGCATTCAACTTATATTGAACCACTTTTAGAGCTTGGCTTAAAAGATAAAAATAATAGAATTTTCACTTCCTTTTTACAAACAGGGACGACTACAGGAAGGTTGAGTTCAAAATCTCCAAATCTTCAAAATATTCCAACATTTGGTGCAAATGGAGTAGAAATAAGAAAAGCTTTTGTAGCAAAAGATGGGTTTAAGCTTGTGGGAATTGATTATTCTCAAATTGAGCTTAGACTTCTTGCTCACTTCAGTCAAGATGAAGCTTTAGTAGATGCTTTTAAAAATGATTTAGATATTCACCTTCAAACTGCTATTAAAATTTTTGGAGAGGCTGAAGCAAAGAATAAAAGATCAATTGCAAAATCTATAAATTTTGGACTTTTATATGGAATGGGTGCAAAAAAACTTGGGGACACTTTAGGAATTAGTCAAAAAGAGGCAAAATCTTATATAGATTCATATTTTAATGCTTTTAAAAGTGTAAAAGATTATTTAAAATCAGTTGAAGATAAAGCATTAGAAAACGGCTATGTAACAACTTTACTAAACAGAAAAAGGTTTTTTGATTTTCAGGGTGCTAGCCCACTTTTAAGAGCCTCTTATTTAAGAGAAGCTGTAAATACACAGTTTCAAGGAAGTGCAGCTGATTTAATAAAACTTGCAATGATTAAAATAGAACAGATTTATAAAAATAATGAAAATGTAAAAATGCTTTTACAAATCCATGATGAGCTTATTTTTGAGATAAAAGATGAGTTTGTAGAAGAAATAACTAAAAATATAAAAAATATAATGGAAACTATTTTTGTTCTAAATGTACCTTTAAAGGTCTCATTAGCTATAGGAAACTCTTGGCAAGATTTAAAATAATTTAAAAATTATTAAATAATGTATTTATTTTGACAAATAAAGAAAGTTTTGTTATTATTTTAATTGAATTTAAAATTATTGATAAAAACAATAAAAAATATAGCAAAGCTTAATAATACAAAATTGTTAATTATTAGTAATAATTGTTGTGAGATAGAGTAAGTGATGATTTCAAAGATTTTAGACAAGCTAAACCTTTATTTGCTATAGTTGTTATTGATACTTATTGAAAAGATGCGTCTATTGATTTTTGCATTTTCTAAAATATTATAAAATTCAAATTATAAAATCTCTTAACAAAGGGGTTAGTAAAGCTTCATAAAACTCAATTTGTGTGTCCAAGTTAAAATAGTTAAAATTTTATGAGTTTACGAGTTAGAAAAAAGAAAAATCAGAGTAGAACTGTAAATATTGTTATAGTTGATAGAGAAAATAGAGGATGTGAACCAATTTCGCCTTAAATCGCGAAGTTGGTTCACGATTCAAATTATTCAATATTAAAAAATGTGTGCCTCAGTGTGAAAGTCATTAATAAATAACTAAAATATAAAAAATATAATGAAAACTATTTTTTTTTAAATGCCCATTTGAAGGTTTCTTTAGTAATTTTAAGTTCTTTACAGAATTTAAAATAATTATAAAAATTATTAAATAATGTAATTTATTTTGACAAATAAAGAAAGTTTTGTTATTATTTTAGTTGAATTTAAAATTATTGAAAAGAGTAGGATATGTTAAAAGCAATAAAAAATATAAGAAGGCTCAATAATACAAAGTTACTTATCATTAGTAATGATGATTATGAAGCTAGCATAAGTGATGATTTCAAAGATTTTAGACAAGCGAAAACTCTAAAAGATGGTTTAGAGTTAGCTGTTTCTAGTCAATTTGATATAGTTGTTATTGATACTGATTTAAAAGATGCATCTTTTTATGAGACTTGTTCTGAATTATCTTCAATTGCTCCAAATTTACCAAAAATTGTAATTTCTGGAAGTTCAAAAGAAGGAGATATTATAACTTCGATTAATGTTGGGGCTTATACAATTTTATCAAAACCTATAAGAATGATGGATTTAAAACTAGCAACAATTATGTGTTTAAATCAAACAAAAAGAGGTGATAAAATAGAGTTTGATCAAGGTATTTATTTTGATGAATATAGAGATCAATTTTTCAGAGCAGGTGGAGTTTTAATAGATTTCACAAGATTGGAAAAATCTTTCTTAAAGCTTTTAATTGCTAAGAAAAATGAAGTAATTGATTATGATACAATTAAAGATGTTGTTTGGAAGGGTAAGGATATGTCAATTTATACTATGAGAAATATAGTTAACAAAATTAGACAAAAAACTTACTATGAAATTATAAAAAACCAATCAAACAGAGGGTACACAATAGATATCATAAAAGGTAACTAATAATATAAAATAGGGGATTTTATGGAGGAACTTATACTTACAAGAGAAGAGTTAATAAAACTCTTTGAAAGTGAGAAGATTGTTGATATGGGGAAAGCTTGGATTATGGATGGTGTTCAAGTTGATATAATAGCTCTTCATAATATTGAACCTAAATTTTTACAAGATATTACTAGAGCTGATTTTTATAAAATTATTTTTAAATCCTCTAATAAATCAGGACTTACTTATTAAAAAATAAAGAAAAAGGGCAGGTCAAATTTTATGACTTACCTTTTTTAGTTTGTAAATAAAAATTCCAATGCAAAGTGCAAATATTCCTAAAGATTGTAATATCCCCATTGTTAGCCAATTTCCAGCTAAAAAACCTATTTGAGAATCAGGTTCTCTAAAGAATTCAGCAATAATTCTGGCAATTGCATAAAAAATTCCATACATTAAAGCTAATTGTCCATCGAATTTTTTTCTATTTCGAAAATAGGCTAGTATCAAGAATACAAAAAGTCCTTCTAAAATTGCTTCATAAAGTTGAGAAGGGTGTCTTAAAACCCCATTTACATAAATTCCCCAAGAAACATCTGTAATTCTTCCAAAAAGCTCTTGATTGAAGAAGTTTCCAATTCTTCCAAATATATACGCAGCACTAATACCTAAAACGGCAATATCAGTTATAAACCAAAAATTAATACCTTTTCTTTTACAAAATAGTAATGAAGCAAAAATAAATCCTAAAAATGCTCCATGATAACTCATACCTGAAATACCAGTATAAACACCATTTACATAAGGATTAAAAATCTGCCAAGGATTTGTTAGATAATAAACTGTATTTGGATCATAAAAGAGTATATAACCAATTCTAGCACCTAAAATTACACCAATTTCAGCCCACCAAATATATGAGTCAAAAATATCTTGATTAATGTTTATTTTATCATATTGAATAAACCACTTTGCAACAAATATTGCACTTAAAAGAGCAAGTGCATACATAATTCCATACCAATGAACAGCTATAGAACCTAGATTAAAAGCAATAGGATTAAAATGTGAATATATATTTTGCCAAAATTCCATATTAATCTTCCAATGCTTCAGCTATTAGTTCAATAGGATTTTTGAATACAACATCAACATTTGCATTCCATAAGCTATCTGTGATTTGCATTCTACAAGCACTACATTCAGCACTTACAATTTGAGCTTTTGTATCTCTAATCATTGCAGCTTTTGGAGCTCCAGCTGCTCTTGCAAAACTAAATTTCTCAGTTTGCATAGTAACTCCACCAAAACCACAACATCTATTTGAATCACTCATCTCTTTTAAAACATAATTTTGTTTTAAAAGTTCTCTTGGTTCTTTCCAAACGCCTTGCATTTTTTTAGCGTGACAAGGATCATGATAAGTTACCATTTGATCAAATTTTTTACCACTTTTTGATAAAAGATTTTTTAGTTCTGTGTTATTTTCAAGCCATTTCGTAGCTAAAAAGATTTTTTTAGATAGTTTTATGGCTCTCTCTTTCCATTCAGGTTGATCATATAAGAAATGTTCCCAATCTTTATTAATCATAGCGCTACAAGTTGCTTCAGGAATAATTACAGCATCAACTTCATCTATCCACTCTTCAAAATATGAAATATTTTTTTTAGTTAAATAATCAACCGTATCAAAAGCTCCTGTAAAATATGCAGGTGCTCCACAACACAACTGTTTTTTAGGAATAAAAATATCAAGTTCTAATTTTTTTAATATTTTCACTAAGCTATCGCCTGTATTTGTGTATGTATAATTACTCATACAACCAATAAAAATAGCAACTCTATTTTTTTTATTTTCTACTTGAGTTTTGTTTTGTGCTTTTATATTTTCTGGATATTTATTTAAAAAACTTACACTATCTGCAAAAGGTAAAGCTCTATCTTTTTTTATAATTGGTAAAGAAAATCTTGGAGTTGCACTTTGTTTTTCTTGATCAATTTTGATTCCACAAGTTTGAAACATGTATCCTAGTTTTGACATTATATTCATAATTGTTCTGTGTCTTAAAAGGAAGAAAAATAGTCTTTTATACCAAGCAATACCATATTTTTTTGCTATATCACTTCTTACTTGTTCAATAATCATATCTGTTGGTAAATCATTCGGGCAAACTTCAACACAGTTTGTACATAAAAAGCATGATTCAAATATATTTTTTGCAGTTTCATCTAACTCTAATTCATCTCTTTTATAAGCTCCTAAAAGGTCAATAAACCCTCTTGGACTTGTAGCTTCATCTTGATTTATATTAAAAATAGTACAAACAGGTTTACATTTTCCACATTTTACGCAATCATCACTAATCGCCGTATAATCAAATTTTTTCATTTTTAAAATATACCTTTTGGTTTAAAATCTATAAAATATTAAGTCTATAATATACAAGAATTTTAGTTAAAGTTGCATAAATAGGATGTTTACTAGTTTAATTGAGATTTTGCTTTTATCTTATTTTGTAGGTTTAAATTCGTTCTATTAATTGCATAATCTATTAAATTTCTATGTTTTAAATCTATTGCTAAATCTCTTACAGCTAGATACAATTTGTTTGATATTTCTAAATTATCTTGAGCCTCAAAAATCAAACCTAAGTTATATGCTACTTCATAGCTTTTTCCATTTAATTCTTTATCTAAAACTTCTAAAATATCAAATGCAATATTAAACTCATTTTTTTCTAAATATGAAACAGCAGCTTTAAATCTATCTTTATGGGAAGTTGTATAAAGCTTGTTATCATAGAGTTCATCAATAATTTCAATATTGAAATATATATAGTTTGGCGAAATATCATTTACAAAATCTCTTGCAATTTCAAATGCAATTTGTGAATTTACTCTAAAACTATCATTTTGAGCATTTAAATGGCTAGGAAATATTGGTGAATAAGAAAAATATCTATCATAGCAAATATTGTCTTTTGATGATTTATCATAAGTTTTTGAAAAAATCACAGCATTTGTAGTTGGATTTACTAAATTTAAAGCCGTTGTAACATTGTAATATTTTGCCTCACATGGAATATATCTAATATCATACTGCAAGCACTGTTTTGTTCTAGTTCTTTCATCATATCTAAAATATCTACATCTTGAATAATCTATCTCTTCTTCATAATAAACATCGTAATTGGCGCTAGAGTTTATAATCTCTCCTTCTATAACAGCATCAACTCCAACTGGATTATTTTGTAGTGTAAAAACTCTTTTGTTATCAATGATTTTATTTGAAACATTGTTTGCAATACTTTGAGTTTGATTTAGATTGTCATTTCTTATGTTTGATATAGCTATAACATTTACTTTTTGTGAAGATATTTTTGAAGGTTCTAGTGCTTTTATAGTGATTTTAGGAGTACATCCTGAAAATAAAAACATAATAAATATAGAAAAAATAGCTAAAAACAATTTCTTTAAATTTGTATGCATATCATGAATCCTTTTAAAAACATTATATAAAATTTGTGTAAAAATAATTTTTAACAACAAAAAGCCAAAACTTTCCCACTAAATTTTAGTGGAAGCTGAATGGCGAATTTGAAAAGTTATTAATGTTATTTTTTTGGCGTTTCTTGTTCTTCTATATATTTTCTAATTATATCTATTGTTGTACCACCTGTAGTATTATCTTATGTGAAAAAGGTGAAGTTCCATACCACCTTGACTGAGGAATTACCTAATAATTCTGTTGAAGTCAAACGACACTCCACTTAAACTTTTAGTTTAGGCGGAGAGGTTCATTGTTTACATGTACTTAGTCTTTTAGATAATAATCAATGCTAAAACGCATATCTTCATCTAAATCTTTCATATTTTCTCGCATCCAATTAAGATAATTTGCATCTTTTCTTGCAACTTCTTCTATACTCTCACCTTTATATTTCCCAAATTTAAAAATTTTTATAAGAACTGGTGTTTGTGTCAATTCAACTAGTTTTTGCATAGGATTTAAAGTTGGATAAAGTTCTCTACAACTTGCTACAAGTCTAGATAAAAATAGTTTCATAACCAAAACATCACCAATTGCATCATGTGCTTTTATAGTAATATTTAGTTTTCTTGCCTCTTGTTCTTCAATTTTATATAGTTCAAGAGCGTATCTTAGGTATTGAAGTCTATGATATGGTAAATCCTCAAAAAGGTGTTTTGCACATCTTAGTGTATCGATTAGCTGTAAATTATTTACAAAACCCTCTTTTTTTATCATCTCTAAATCAAAATTTATATTGTGAGCTATCAAAAAATTTTCACTATTATTTAATTCTTCCAATCTTTTATAAAAATTTGTCTCAATAGCCAAAGGTTTATTTTCAATTAAATCAGGCGTTATATTATGAACCTCCATAGCTTCGAGTTTTATTGGTATTGGACTAAAACATAACTCATCATAAATCTCAAGTTCATTTTTCTGATTTAAAATAATAGCGCCAAATTGAATAACTCTATCTTCAGCACTGGCACCTGTAGTTTCTGTATCAAAAAGTATATAGTGAGTCATTTTTTAAATCCTAGTTAAATAATTAGCATGGCATCGCCATAAGAGTAAAATCTATAATCATTTTTGATAGCTTCATTATAAACTTCTAAAGTTTTTTCTAAACCAATAAAAGAGGCAACAAGCATAATTAAAGTTGATTTTGGAAGATGAAAATTTGTCAAAAGATGATTTACAATTATTGGTTTGTTTGAGGGATTTAAAAATAAATCACACTCTCCACAAATCATATTTTTTCTAGCATAAAACTCTAAAGTTCTAGTAACCGTTGTACCAACTGCTAGTATAT
>CAYLKG010000077.1:0-8858 GCA_964384195.1 uncultured Aliarcobacter sp.
GAACTAATTTTATGTAACTTTTATAGGCTCTATTTTTATGTCAGGATTTGGGATTTATGGAATAAATATTAACTTTTAGATAAAATTAAACATTACAAAATGTAATTTATTTTTTTTAATTTTATAATTCTTAGTATAATAATTAAAAAATAGGAATATATATATGAAATTTATAGATTTATTTGCTGGTATAGGTGGATTTAGAACTGGTTTCGAAAGAGAAGGATTTAATTGCGTATTCTCTTGTGAAATTGATAAAAACTGTCAAGAAGTATATTTCAGGAATTATCGAGAAAAAGTTGAGCCAGATATAACTGAAATAGATGAAAAAGAAATACCTGATTTTGATGTTTTATTAGGAGGTTTTCCTTGCCAACCATTCAGTATAAGTGGAAGAAAAAAAGGATTTGAAGATACTAGAGGAACACTATTTTTTGACATATGCCGAATAATTAAAGAAAAAAATCCTTCAGTTGTTGTTTTAGAAAATGTTAAACACATAATTCACCATGATAATGGTAATACTATACAAGTTATTCTTGATACTTTAAAAGACTTAGGATATATTACTGAAATGAAAATATTAAATTCTAAGGATTTTGGTTTACCTCAAAATAGAGAAAGAATTATAATAATTGGTTCAAAAAATAAAAGTTTTGATTTTTCTAAATTAAAAAAACAAACTTCTCTTCCTCTAAAACATTTTTTAGACAAAGAGGGAGATTTTGAATATTTGTCAAAAGATGAATATACTTTAATCGAGAATCCTAAAAAACAATCTTCTGGATTAATATTTGTAGGATATAGAAATAAAAATATTTGGAAAAAAGGTGTTAGACCAAATACACTGCATCTTTCAAGAGTCCATAGACAACCGAATAGAATATATTCTATTGATGGATATCATCCTACAATCCCTTCACAAGAAACTGCAGGAAGGTTTTATATTTACTTACCTGAAGAAGATAGGGTTAGAAAATTAACTATAAATGAATGTTATAGAATTATGGGATTTGATGATAAATTCATTAAAAGTTCAAGTAACGCAGAAAGATATAAACAAATTGGTAATTCTGTTGCAATTAATATGATTCAAGAATTAGCTAGAAATATAAAAAAACAAGGATTATTAGAAAATGAGCTTAAATGGGAAAGAAAAATTAATAGAGCTGTACAACAAAGCTTTGAATTTAGAAATAGAGAAATTATCGCCTGAAACAGAAAAACATTTAAGCAATTTAAATAAAAGATTAGCTTCAAATAAAGGTGTTTATACAGTTTTAATTACTCTAGGTGTATACAAATTATTAAATCCAACTCAAGATATAAGATATCATAAAATAGAATTACAAAATGGATTTTCAGGAAGAAGTTTTGATACAGCAAATATTACACCTACATTAAAAAGTTTAGGCTTATTATCAATGGCTGAATCAGGTTGGTTAACTCGTTCTTTAGAACAAGCATATCCTTATGATGAACATTTTAATGGAAAAATTACTCCTCTTGACTTGAAAGAAGCTTTTTTATATCTAGTAAGCCAAATACAATTTGATAATAATGAAATAGAAAAAATACTTGTTAGAATTTTACAATTTGCAATAGATTATAGAACATTAAATACAGTAAAAATTACACCTATTCAAAATAAAGAATTTTTAACAATTGATAAAATAATGGATTTATTATACAACCATTTTAGATTTAAATACAGTTCTTCAGGTGGTTCAAAATTGCCAGTATTGGCTTTTTATTCAATCTACAAATGCCTAATACCTGAATTAAAAAGATTTGATAATTGTGAATTAGCAACATTAGGAAGTCATACAGCATCTGATAGAACTTCTAAATCTTCAGGAGATATTGAAATATTAAAAGATTCAAAAATTTTTGAATCAATTGAAATTAAACATGACAGATTCATTGATAGTAATATACTTAGAATAGCTCAAGAAAAAATTTATAAATTCAATCCTACAAGATATTACATACTATCTTTTGTCGGAATTAATAAAGATGATTTAGATGAAATTAACGAAATAATCAATGATACTAGAGAAGAACATGGTTGTCAAATAATAGTAAATGGAATTATGCATACTCTAAAATATTATCTTAGATTAATTGTTTCTTTAGATGAATTTCTAAAGACTTATATTTCATTAGTAGAAATTGATGAGGAATTAAAAATTGAACACAAAACTAAACTTCAAAATTTAGTTACAGAATTAAATATTTAAAAAATTCAAACTCTAATATAAAAACATTTTTAATATAATTTAAAAGTGTTTTTGATATATTTTAATAAATAAAATTGATACATTGTTTCCAACAGGTTTAAAAATACAATATCCGTTTTATAGGATTTGATATCTAAAAATATTTTAAAAATGTATTAGTAGAAAGCATATTCAAAAATACTACAACACAAAAGGTATTGGTGAGTTCCCAATAAGATTAAAACCTATAAATATTAAATCAGATATTGATTCAAATGAAAAATTCCCACCTTTAAGTGAGATAAATAAAACTATTAGAAAAATGACTTTATGTGCATATTCTCCTATGAGTTATGTTTTACCTCATAAGCAAAAAGAGTATGAAGATAAATATGACACAATCACATCAAAAGGAAGATTTAGACAAGTAGGTAGGGAAAACTCAATTATTCATTTAATGCGTGTTAATTTACTAAAAAGAATGGAGAGTTCAATTAACTCTTTCACTTTAACAGTATCAAAAAATTTATTAAAAAATATAGAGTTACTTGAGCAAATAAATAATCAAAAAGAGCAATATCTAGAAGAAATAAATATTATAGATGAGGAAATATTATTGGTATTCCTTTCGGAATACAACATTTAAAACTAGCCCTAATATCACTTTTTCCAATAGGACAAACTATTGTTGATAAAGAAGTAGCAAGAGAAGCTAGAATGAGAAACGCAAAAGAGACTGTTGATAGATTAAGAAGTTAAATTCAATTGCAAATATCTTCAATAAATTAATATTAATTTACTAATAAATGAATACTATAACAATATTAATCTAATAGTAAATTAATATCATTTTATATATAATTTAATATAAAAACATTAAAGGAATTAATATGATAATTTCAGTTTGTAATGAAAAAGGTGGTAGTGGGAAAACTACTATTGCTTTAAATATTGCAGTAAAACTTGGACTTTTAAAAGAAGATACTTTACTAATTGATGCTGATCCTCAAAGAAGTATTGAAGTATTTACTAATATTAGAGTTAATGAAAATATTGATCTTATTTTTAATACTGTTTCTAAATTTGGAAGTAGTTTAGGAAAAGAAGTAAAAAGCTTGCAAAATAAATACTCTTCAATCGTAATTGATACAGGTGGAAGAGATAGTGAAGAGATGAGACAAGCATTAGCTATTAGTGATCTAATTATTATTCCTACATTACCTAGTGATTTAGATATTGCTGTTTTAAATAAAATGATAAACCTTTTTAATCAAGCTAAAGTATTTAACCCAAATGCTAAAGCACTAATTACTATTTCTAAAGCTAGCCCAAATCCTTTTTTAACTAAAAAGATAGAAGATTTAAAACAATATATTAAAGATAAAGACCTTGAAGATATAAAACTTTGTGAAAGTGTAATATTTGAAAGAGAAGCATATAAAAACTCTTTTTCAAATGGCTTAGGTATCTTAGAATTCCTTGATGAAAAGTCTAAAGCTTATCAAGATTTTAATAACTTCTTTGATGAATTAGTTGAATATGTAAATAGTTAATTAATATTTATTTACTAATAAAATAATATTAAAGTAATAATAATATAAAAATAAATAATAAGGAAATAAATTGAAAGAATCTATTTTTAATAAAAATAAACAAAAATTATTCGCTTTTGTTGAAGATAAAAATACTCAAAATGATATTAATGAATTAGATGAGTTTGTAAACTCAGGAAGAGGGCAAACAAAAAAAGTTCTAAACCCTAAAGGTAGACCCAAACTTGAACTTGATGAACTAAAACATGAACAAATTATAGTTTACCTTACAAAAGAGCAAAAAGATGAAATAACTAAAAAAGCTAAACAATCATCTCTAAGTGTTTCAAAATATGTAATGCTTAAAGTGTTTGGAATAAACTAATAAGTTTAAACCCTTAAAATTAAATATAAATTAGAAAGAAATATAAATGGATCCAAAAAAAAGAATAAATGTAAAAGCAGGACTAAAAGTAAATATAGTTCTTAAAGCTGATCAAAGAACTAATAAATTAACTCAAGGAATAGTAAAAGATATTTTAACAAACTCACCATCTCATCCACATGGAATAAAAGTAAGATTACAAGATGGACAAGTAGGGCGAGTGCAAGAGATATTGTAGATTTTTTATGATTCTAATATATTTTTAAATTCAATCCATCTTGATGTTTTATCAAAACCTAGCTTACTATCGTAATAATAGTATGCATCAATTAATTCTTTTTTAAGATCATTTTGAGAGTCTATTTGTTCGATAAAATAATCTACTTTATTTATAATAGGTCTTGCAGCTTCCAAAAATTCATTATCCACATAAACTAAGATATCAAAATTAGGATCAATTTTTTGATAAGTTTTACATAGAACATATAAAAAAATTTCAGATTCACTCATATTTCTAGGCCTGTTGCCTCCAGCAAAACGTGAAAAATAATCTCCTAATTCACAAATTGCTAACCACATATTTTTATTTTCCATGAATTACTCACCTTTTCACAATTTAATTTTATAGTTAAAATTCAAATATTATTCTTCATCATTTAATGTTTTACCTAGTTTATCACAAATGCTTAAATCTTTTGATGTTTTATAACAATCATTTATCACTTCATTGATTTTATTATTAGATTCAATTTGTCTATAAAATAACGATATGGTGGTTTATGACAATTTATTAAAGTTCTTTTTTCCAACTTATTCAAAATACTCTAAAAAAATAGATTTTTGATGTAATTGACTATGTTATCGAAGTGAATTGATAATAATGAAGATATGATTTTCGGAAAAAGTTTAGATTTTTATGTAAAATAATAAATTTTGTCCAAACTGTGGAAATAAGATACAGTGAAAATTTTGGTTTAATTATTTACATTATCTGGATTTTTGTGTAGCCTTTAAGCAGTTTAAATTCAAAAATATAAAATTATTAAATTTTCGTTTTAACTTTTTTGTGATAGCATCTAACAATTTTATAAGGGGGGTGATAAAAATTATGGAAATTAAAAAAGACTTAAAAGAATCTTTAGAAAAAATTAGTATATGTGGAAGCTGTAAGGATTATTATACTGTTGATGAAACAACTAATGGTTACTGTAAAAAGTGTAGACCTCAAAAAGATTATGAGCTAGAATATAAAGAAATAGATTATGTATCTATTGATTCTTTTAATGCAATGACTACAACTCTTGTAAGTATTATATTAAACTTATTTAAAGGCTTATTTTACTTATTATGTGCAACTGGATATATCTTAAATTTTCATGCAATATATATTCACTGGACTACTCCACTTACACTGCAATCTTTAGCAGAATTTATAGGTGTAATTGTTTTTCCATTAGGTATTATAACTGGATGGTTACATATTTTATAAAATACCTATGTATTGTTAATTCTTTTTATTGTTTCAAGTATATTTTATTTTATCAAATAGATGTCAGTTAGTTTTAAGATTATTGCTTCAAGTTTATTAATCCTAAAAACACTTGTTTTCCGACACTTAAGATTTCTAAAAGTTTATTTAATTCAAGATTTTATACGAAAATTAAAAATGAGTTTTTCGATACATGTCGGAAAATAATATTTCTATTTTCGTATAAAAATTATTAGATTTTATTTTCTTATAAAAGAATAAGGCTAAGAAAAGTTATTTTTTAAAACACCCACCCCGCTTGAACTAAAAACTTACTATTTTTATGATTTGTATATTCACTACTTATTGGTTTTGAGTTTAAACCCCAAGCTATTTGTGTTCTTAAAAAGAAATCATCAAATGATGAGTAGTATCCCAAACCAATATCTTGTAGAGTTTTTCTTTGAAATGTTGTATCAAGATTTTTTTCTTGATATACATTTCCCATATCATAAAAGAGTCCAATTTTGTGATTATATGAAGCAATATTAGGAAGTTTTGAAAATAGTTCAAAGCTTGCTATATATCCATTTTCTGCACTTTGTTCACTATATGGATATAGTTTAACTGCATTTGGTCCACCTAAAGTTAAATCTTCACTACCATCTAAGTTTTTATTTCCCAATACTTTTTGAGCTGTTAGGTTTGTATTTAGTGAGAATATCTCATTAAAGTATAGATCATTTGAGATATATGTATCTACTTTATTATAGTTTCCATTATTTGGATTGCTATTTTTTGAGCTTAAGTGTCCAGTTGTTAAATTTAAGTTTGCAAATACTCTAGCTGGTAAAGTTCCAATAGAGTAATTTTTATCATATTCCAAAGTAGTTACAAATGAGTTTATAGATTTATCTTCATATTTATCTCCACTCATAAAATCATTCATATCTTTATGGTAGTATTTACCTTTTAAGTATAAATTCTCATTTGTAGATCTAATTAGTGGATAAGATAATCCAGCTTCATATATAGTTGAGTTACCATCTAAAGATTTATACTCTTCTACTAAATTATAGTTTGTTCTTGTATATGCAAAGTCTGATTTTAAACCATAAGAGTTTAAAGGCAATTCATAAGCTATTTTTCCATTTTTTAAATCAGCTCCATTTGAAACTAAACCAGAGATAGATATTTTATCACCTATATTAAAAGGGCTATTTATATTTATCAAACCTTGAACTCTATTATAACCTGTGTATCTACTTCCATAGTTATCTGCTACTATATATCCATCTACTCTTTTTGTAGAAGTTGTATCTATATTTAAATTACTACTTCCTACTTCTTTACCAGCTTCAACTACAGAGTTAGATACTTTTACTCCATTTCTATCATTTATTAAAAGTAGTGCTCTTTCTATATCTTTAACATTTATAATACCATTTGATTTTGCATTATTTAAGATAGTTTGTAAAGAGTTATCATTTACAAGAGAGTTATTATTTAGTTTTATCTCTCCATATTTACCTTCAACTATTGAGATAAAAAGGGTATTATCATTTTTAACTAAATCTTGTTTACCCAAATATGCACGTGCAACAAAGTAGCCTTTATCTCTATAAACTTTTGTAACAACTGCTAATACTTCTTGAATTTGATTAAAGCTTAACTCTTTTCCTGCATAAGCTTTTAAACTCTGTTTTAACTCTTCACTAGAAATAGCACTATTTCCAGCAAAAATAAAATCTTTTATAAATACTGTTTTAGAGCTATCACTACTTTTTAAACTATCATTTTCTATACCTTCAATTTTTATATCATCTTTTTTTAAAGTAGGTATATCTCTTGGTGCTTGAATTTGTTTTTCTATATTTCCACTATTTATTATAGGTGTTGCTCCTAAAAGAGCAACACTACTTAGTATTGATAAACCAAATACTTTCATTATATTTCTCATCTTAATCCTTTAAATTTTAAAGTTCATCTAAACTATTTACTATATCATCAGGTACTCTTACACCACCATTTATAACTCTTATTTCATCTACACCACTAAAAGATAGAGTTCTTATATTGCTATTTAAACTATTTGGCACACTTTGGTTTGAAGATGAGTTTGACTTAGTACTACGTTCTATACTAGCTATTACTCTTTGTACTTTTTCATCTACTTTTGGTTTTTGATTATTGTCTGTTGGTGTTGGATTTGGTGCAGAATAAATCACCCAAGAGCCATTTTTAAGTATAGGAGTTCCTTTTGCTAAACTACTATCAGCAGTTATGCTCCAACCTGCATTTTTAAAAGTATTTATATCTTCTAGTTCGGCTGTTATTTTTCCTGTAACACCAGTTTGAGAACTACTACCTACACCATTTCCTGTATATTTTGTTTTATCATAAAAAGAGTTTGAAATTGCTCCATTCTGATTTACTCCAAGCAAACCTCCTACATAGTTACCAGTCCCATTTACATTTCCAGTAGCATAAGAGTTTGAAATTGCACCAAAATTATTTCCAACCAAACCTCCTACAGAATCTGTTCCACTTACAGTTCCTGAAGCATAAGAGTTTGAAATTGTTCCTTCTTTCTCATTTACTCCAGCCAAACCTCCTACAGAATCTTTTCCACTTACAGTTCCTGAAGCATAAGAGTTTGAAATTGTTCTAGTATTATATCCAGCCAAACCTCCTACAGAATCTATTCCACTTACAGTTCCTGAAGCATAAGAGTTTTCAATAAGACCATATTTTGTTCCAACCAAACCTCCTACAAAATTTTTTCCAGTTACAGTTGCATTAACTAATCCAAGATTTCTTATAGAAGAAGTGCTACTTTCATATCCAAATAATCCAACATAATTTTGAGAAGGACGATTTATATATAAATTTGAGATAGTAAAACCTAAACCATCAAATGTTCCATTAAACTTATTTGAAGCATTATTTCCTATAGGATTCCAACCAGCTCCACTATTTGCTGTATTACTAGCTAAATTTGCATAATCGCTAGTCGATGAACTTAGATTATTTAAAAGATTAAAATAGTAGTTTTGAGCTAGGATATTTGAATTATTTATATTTTGTAGTTGTGTCCAGTTTGTAATTGTATATGGACTTACTTCTGTTCCAAATCCACCAGAAAAAAGTATAGATTTAGATTTATCTTCATCTTTTGTAACACCTATTAAATATGGAAGAAGAACTATTTCATATCCTTCAACACTAGCTCCAGCTCCATTTGTTCCCCAACC
>CAYLKG010000078.1:0-8722 GCA_964384195.1 uncultured Aliarcobacter sp.
GCTACAATAAAAAAACTAGTTACTTGGTTGGATTTGAATTTGCAAGTGGCTCTATCATCTAAAACTCTTTGTTTTGAAAGTTTTTTAAGAGTTTTAATAGAGTTAATTGAAGTTAACTCTTTTGGTTTTTCCAAAAGTTTAGCTATGAATTTTTCTATCTCTTCTAACATATCAAAATTCACAGAAGGTTTTAGTATATCATTTAAAGCAAGAACTAGTTCTTTTAACTCATCTGGAGGAACTCTTTTTTGAAGAACTTTTGCTAAATCATTATAAGACTTTATCTCTGCTTCTTCTTTTTCAATTTTTGAAAGGGAATTTTTTAGGATTTCATATAAATTTAACTCGTCAAAATCTAATTTTAGTTTATTGGCTTCTTCTTTGAATTGAATGAAATAATTTTCAGGCGTTGTTGATGTACCATTTTTTGATAAATTTGCTAATGTATTTTTTGTTATATCTTTAATATTTTTCAAACTAAAGCCTTAAAATTTGTAAAAGTGAGAGATTATAACCATTTATGATATAATGGGGGCTTAATATTTTAATAAAAATTCAATAGGAATTACCATAATGTCAAAAAAAAATAACCAAATTTTGAAAAATACAAATGCAGAATTATTAGATTTATTTAATGCTTCAATTATGTTTGATAAGAAACTCTATTCTCAAGATATAAGAGGCTCTATTGCGCACTCTAAAATGTTGGCTTTGCAAAATATTATTTCAAGTGATGATCAAAAACAGATAGAAAAAGGTCTTTTACAGGTTTTAGATGAAATTGAAAGTGGTGAGTTTAAATTTTCTTTAGAATATGAAGATATTCATATGGCAGTTGAAAATAGACTTACACAAATTATTGGTGATGCAGGAAAAAGACTTCACACTGCAAGAAGTAGAAACGATCAAGTTTGTACAGATTTTACTTTATATGTTCAAGAAAAAACAAAATCTATTCAAAACCAAATAAAAGAGTTAATAGATACATTTGTAGAAGTAGCTTCAAAACATACAACAACTTTAATGCCTGGTATGACTCATTTACAACATGCTCAACCAATTAATTTTGGTTATCATATGATGGCTTATGCAAACATGTTTAAAAGAGATTTTGAAAGATTTGGCTCTTCTTTTGAAAGAAATAATTATTCACCTCTTGGAAGTGCAGCACTTGCTGGAACTCCTCACAATATTGACAGGTTTAAAACAGCTGAACTTTTAGGTTTTTATGGACCAACTCAAAATGCTATGGATAGTGTTTCAAATAGAGATTTTGCACTTGAGTTACTATTTAATATAAGTACAACAATGATGCATATAAGTAGAATTTCAGAAGAGCTTATTTTATGGTCTTCTTATGAGTTTAGATTTGTAAGAATGAGTGATATGTATGCAACTACAAGTTCAATTATGCCTCAAAAGAAAAATCCAGATGTACCTGAACTTTTAAGAGGAAAAACAGGACGTGTTTATGGAAATCTTATTTCATTATTAACTGTAATGAAATCTTTACCACTTGCTTATAATAAAGATACACAAGAGGATAAAGAAGGGGTTTTTGATTCAGTTGAAACTATGGAAATTTCTCTTTCAATTTTAAATGAAGTTATTAAAACAATGATAGTAAATATAGATAATATGGCAAATGCTTGTAAAATAGGACATCTTACTGCTACAGATTTGGCTGATTATTTGGTACAAAAACAAAAAATGCCTTTTAGAGAAGCTTATTATCTTACAAAAGAGGTTGTAGAAAAAGCAAACAGTTTAAACAAAGATGTTAGTGAGTTAAATATAGATGAAATTAGAAGCGCATCAAAAGAGCTTGAAAATATAGATGAAGAAGTTATTTTATATTTAAGTTTGGAAAATTCGATGAACAGTAGAAATTCATTTGGAGGAACATCTACAAAAGAGAGTGAAAAGCAAGTAGAAGGTTTCAAAAATTGGTTAAAAGATGTATAAAACTAAGGACTTAATCCTTAGTTTTTAAAGTTTAATAAGATTATTTTATAAGAAATCTTTTAGTTAAATCAAAAAGAGTATTAATATCTGTTTTTCCAACAAACCCTTCAACTCCAATTTGATTCATTTTTCCTCTTACTGCATCTGTTGTCATTGAAGAGTTCACGATTACTGGAATATGGTCAAGCTTTTTATTGTTTTTAATATATGAAGCAACTTGATAACCATCAGTTCCAGGCATCTCAATATCTGTTAAAACCATTCCTATATTTTCAGGGTCTAGTTCTTCAATTCTTTGCAACAGTAAAGTACCATTTGAATAAACTTCATATTTCAAACCAGTTTGTTTAAAGAATTTTGTTAAAACTTCTCTAGCAACACCTGAATCCTCAGCTGCTAAAACAACTTTTGAAGAATCAATTCTTTCAGAAGCATATTTTCTTACATCGTCTTCACCATCATCAGTCCATTTGATATCTCTTAGAAGTTGCTCTGCATTAAACACTGTACAAAGCTCATCCCTATTGTTTACTTTTACATAAGTTGTATAAGTTATCTTTGAATTTGTCTCTTCAGTGTGTCTTAAATCTTGAGTAGTTTTTTCTACAATATCAAGCATATCTTTGATTAAGAAACCAATTTTTTTGTGATTAAATTCACAGAAAATAATAAGTTTGTAATCTTTTATATTTAAAGGAGTTTGACCCAACCAAGCATCTAAGTTTATTAAAGTAACAGGTTCTCCTCTAATTGTAGCTATTCCAGCAATAACATCTGTATCTATTGGAGTATCGTTTATTGCAACTTCTTCAGTTATTATAAAAGCTTTAACTTTTGCTATGTTTATTGCGTAAATGTTATTATGACCAGTGTAAAATACTGCTAATTGTTGAACATTTCTTAAATGCCCTTGTGTCATTTGCTCAACACTACCACTAATACCGCTCATGTAAATCCTTTTTAAAGTATAAGTTAATTGTTATATAAGTTTTAAACTTTGAGTAACTTTAAGTTATTTTTTCAATTTCTTAACAATTTTTTGAATAGTAATTGATGCCATCATTAATCCAAATGAGGCTGTAACTCCTTCAAAACTACCTTTATCAACACAAAGTGGAACTTCAGTTGAAAAAATTACTTTGAACTTTTTCTTAAAGCCTTGTTTTTTTAGTTCTTCTCTAACTTTTTTAATAAACTTATCATTATAAGTTTCCCAAATTGATTTATATTCAATCTTTGTTGGATCAATTCTCTTTGCTCCACCACCTGTGCTTATTATTTTTGTAAAATATTTTTTGATTAAATGGACTTTTGGTGTTACATCATCTATAGCATCTAAAATATAATCATAACTTGAAAAGTCAAAATTATCTATCCATTCAGGTGTAATTTTTACACAAATAGGAGTTACTTTTGGATATCTTTCTTTTAAAACATCTACTTTGATTCTTCCTATATTTCCGTGACTTCCAAGTTGTCTATTTTGATTTGATTCTTCATAAGTATCAAAATCAACTATTGTGATATTTGTAATTCCTGTATTGTATAAAGCATCAAGTGCAAAACTTCCAATACCTCCAACTCCAAAAAGGATTATTTTTGTCTCTTGAAATTTTTTGAAAGTCTCTTCACCAAAAAGTATTTTTGTTCTACTGTATTGCATATTTAAATCTTCTTTACTAAATTTTGGCTATTATAACACAAAAATATTTATTGGAGATGTGATGGATAAAGAGCCAATGACTCTAGCTGGGTACAATAAAGTAACACAAGAACTTGAATTTATAAAATCAGTTGAAAGACCTGAGACAGTAGTTGCACTAGATGAAGCTAGACAATTAGGAGACTTAAAGGAAAATGCTGAATATCATAGTGCAAAAGAGAAATTAAAACTATTAGATGTTCAAATAGCAGAACTTAATAATACTATCTCCAAAGCAGTTATAGTTGACCCATCTATACTTCCTCATGATAGAGTTAGCTTTGGATCAACTATTGATTTAGTAGATACGGATGGTGAAGAAGAGTTTACTTATACTATTGTTGGTGGAGTTGAATCAAATGTTGAAAAAGGTTTAATCTCTTTTAATTCACCTCTAGCAAAACAACTAATGGGAAAAATTGAGGGTGATGAGTTTACTGCTACACTTCCTGGTGGAGTTAAAACTTTTGAAGTTTTAAAAGTGTATTACAAAGAGTTAGAGCTATAAATTGAATCTTATTTTAAAAGAGGATGCTATTTTTATAGCAGACTCTCACTACAACAAAAAAAATCAAGAATTTAAAGAAATTTTAGAAAAAATAGAAAAAAAAGAGATAGCTACAACTCAAATATTTTTATTGGGAGATAATTTTGATTTTTTATGTGCTGAAGTAACATATTTTAAAATCATAAATCAAGATATTATAAATCTTTTAAATACTCTTTCAAATAGGTTTGAGATTTTTTATTTGGAAGGTAATCATGATTATAATCTTTCAAAATTATTTCCTAGAATAAAAGTAATAAAAAGAGAAAATCAGCCTCTGATTTTGAAGTATGAAAACAAAAATATAGCTATTTCACATGGAGATAATTTTATAAATTGGCATTATAATTTATATTGTAAAATAATAAGAAATAGTATGTTTTTGAAATTTTTAAATATTCTTGATATTGGATTTTTTATTTCAAAAAAAATTGAAAATGTTTTAAAAAATAAAAATATTTGTCACACTTTAGGTTATTTTGAAGAGCTTGTAACTAAAAGAGCGAGAAATTATAAAGAAGATATTATTATTGAAGGGCATTATCATCAAGCAAAAAAATTTAAGATTGGAGAAAAAGTATATATAAATATTCCATCACTTTGTTGTCAAAAGAGTTTTACAAGATTTAAAAATGAAACTTTTTTTAATGAAAATTTATAATATTTAAAAGATAAAAAAGGAAACAACTTGGCAAAATTTGAAGTAGTAAGTGAATACTCTCCAAGTGGAGATCAACCAAAAGCAATAGAAGCTTTAACAAAAAGTATTGAAGCTGGAAACCAATACAACACACTTTTAGGTGTTACTGGAAGTGGAAAGACTTACACTATTGCAAAAGTTATTGAAAAAGTTCAAAAACCAACTTTGATTATGACTCATAATAAAACTTTAGCAGCTCAGCTTTATAGTGAATTTAAACAGTTTTTTCCAAATAATCATGTTGAATATTTTATCTCTTACTATGATTATTATCAGCCAGAAGCTTATATTCCAAGAAGTGATTTATTTATAGAAAAAGATAGTTCAATAAATGATGAATTAGAAAGATTAAGGCTTAGTGCGACTGCTTCACTTTTATCTTTTAATGATGTTATTGTTATTGCTTCTGTTTCTGCTAACTATGGTTTAGGAAATCCAACTGAGTATAAAGCTATGGTGCAAAGAATAGAGGTTGGATTTGAGTATTCTCAAAAAGCATTCTTATTAAAATTAATTGAAATGGGTTATAAAAGAAATGATAAGTTTTTTGATAGATCTGATTTTAGAGCAAATGGGGATGTTATAGATATTTTCCCTGCTTATTATGAAGATGAGTTTATAAGAGTTGAGTTTTTTGGAGATGAAGTTGAATCTATCTCAAAACATGAATATCTTACAAATAATAGGTTAAATGATTTAAATGAAGTAATTATATATTCAGTAAATCCTTTCGTTGTAACCCAAGATAACTTAGCAAGAGCAGTTAAAGAGATTGAAGAGGAGCTTGAAGATAGGCTAAATTATTTTCAAAGTGAAAATAAACTTGTAGAGTATCAAAGGCTAAAACAAAGAGTTGAGTTTGATTTAGAGATGATTGAAGCAACTGGAATGTGTAAGGGAATTGAAAACTATGCAAGGCATCTAACAGGTTTAAAGCCCGGTGAGACACCTTATTCATTGCTTGATTATTTCGCTCAAATGGATAAAGATTTTTTACTTGTTGTTGATGAGTCACATGTTTCATTATCTCAGTTTAGAGGAATGCACGTAGCTGATAGAAGTAGAAAAGAGGTTTTAGTAGAATATGGATTTAGGCTTCCAAGTGCTTTGGATAATAGACCTTTGAAGTTTGATGAATTTATTAAAAAAGCACCAAATTACGTATTTGTAAGTGCAACTCCAAATGAACTTGAACTTGAACTAAGTAGCGTTATAGCAGAGCAAATTATTCGACCAACTGGTTTGCTTGATCCAATTATAGATATAGTTGATAGTGAATTTCAAGTAGAAAAACTTCATGATGAAATCAAAAAAGTTATTGCAAAAAATCAAAGAGTTTTAGTAACAGTTTTGACTAAAAAAATGGCTGAAGAGTTGGCAAGTTATTATGCAGATTTAGGAATAAAAGTAAAATATATGCACTCTGAAATAGATGCAATAGAGAGAAATCAGATAATTAGAGAGTTAAGACTTGGAACTTTTGATGTTTTAATTGGAATTAACCTTTTAAGAGAGGGTTTAGATATTCCTGAAACTTCATTGGTTGCTATTTTAGATGCTGATAAAGAGGGATTTTTAAGAAGTAAGACTTCACTTATTCAAACAATAGGAAGAGCTGCTAGAAATGAAGAGGGAAGAGTTATTTTATTTGCTAAGAAAATTACAGCTTCTATGCAGTTTGCAATTGATGAGACAAATAGAAGAAGAAAACTTCAAGAAGAGTTCAATAAAGAACATAACATCACGCCAAAATCAACTACAAGAAAACTTGATCAAAATCTAAAAGTTGAAGAGTATGACACTGTTGCACTTAAGAAACAAAGACTTGAAAAAATGCCTGCAAGTGAGAGAAAGAAAATATTACTAGAATTAAACAAACAGATGAAAAAAGCAGCACAAGATTTAAATTTTGAAGAGGCTATTAGGCTTAGAGATGAGATAGCAAAATATAAAGATATGTAAAATTAAGCAGGTTTAAAACTCTGCTTAGTTTTACAAACATGTGGAAAATAGCAGTTATCGCACTCAGGTTTTACAGCTTTGCAAATATATCTTCCAAATAGAACCATCGCTTGATGAAAAATATGTAAATCATCACCTTTTAATTTTTTTACAAGTTCAGCTTCTGTTTTTTCAACAGTTTTTTCATAGCTAAGACCAAGTCTGTGAGATACTCTAAAAACATGTGTGTCAACAGCCATTAGATTTTCTTGTTTGTATTCAATCATAAAAACATTTGCAGTTTTATTTCCAACACCTGCTAGTTTCATAAGCTCTTTTTGGTCATGTGGAATTTGTCCATTATAATTTTGAACAACACTTTGTGCCATTTTTATAATATTTTGAGCCTTATTGTTAAAAAAAGAGCAAGAGTTTATAAGTTTTTTTACATCCTCAAGATTTGCAATGCTTAGTTCATGTACGCTTGGATATTTAAGAAATAATGCAGGAGTTATTATATTTACTCTTTTGTCTGTACATTGAGCTGATAAAATAATTGCTATTAAAAGTTCGTAATCATCTGTATAATTTAACTCTGTAACAGCATCTTTGTAGTTTTCTAAAAATGCCTCTTTGATTATTTGAATATCTTCTTTACTGGCTTTCTTCATTATTTTTTCAAACACTCCTCTTTTAGTTGTGAAAAGTTTACAAATATGTATTCATCTTTTATTTTATTTATCTCAACATTGTCTAAAGTACATAAAAACTCAATATTTTCTTTTAAGATTGTATAGGTAAATTTGTATATAAATTTATCTTTACTAGACACAACTTTATTGTTTAGTAACTCGTAATTTAGGCTTTTTATTTTCGTATTATTCTCTTTTTCATATTTTTGTGAAAATAGATTTGGAAGATAATTTTCTTTACTATTTTCGTAAAATAAAAACCCGATAGTTGCCAAAAAAATAGTACCAAGCAAAATAACGAATTCTCTTTTTTCAAATTTATCATTTATTTTATAAATAATAACTGTTCCAACGATAAGTAAAATCGAAATTATTATAATAACTTGCATTTAACTCCTTTATTCTAATAAAGTACGATTATATCAAAGCTTTGCAAAGCCTAAGATTTATTAAAAAAGCAAGCAACAAGTTTGGTTATTTATTTTATTACTAAAAATAAAAAATATTGTAGATATGAAAAATTCTGTAAATGATATTTTAGTTTTAACAACAAAAAGCCAAAATTCTTCCACTAATTTTTAGCTAATAAAATCAGAAACCATCGTCTTTAAAGATGGTGATGAATGATTATACAGGGGTAGATTGTTGCTCTATGTATTCTTTTAAAACATCTAGCGTAGCACCACCAACACTTGCTACAAAATAGCTTCTACTCCATAAAGCAACATCTTCTCCCCAATATTCTTTTTGAAATACTTTAAACTTTTGTCTAAGTTTTCTGCTTGAAACACCTTTTAATGAATTTATTAAAACAGATAAGGCTATTCTTGGAGGATAGGTAATTAGTAAATGTACAATATTTACTATATAATTGCAAGTGAATACCAATTTATAAAGGAGTACAAATGTTAAGAGTTGTAAAAGTTAGACTTTACCCAAATAAAGAACAACAAACTTTAATTCATAAAACATTTGGCTCTTGTAGATTTGTATATAATAAAATGTTAGATTCTAAAATTAAAGCTCATAAAAATGATATAAAGATTTCAACTTATGAACTTAAAAAGACTCTTGTTCCTATGAAAAAAGAAGAAAATACAAAGTTTTTAAGTGAAGTTGATTCAACAGCTAAAATCAAAAATGCTAAATTGTATTTACCAATAATAGGTGAAGTA
>CAYLKG010000079.1:0-8613 GCA_964384195.1 uncultured Aliarcobacter sp.
AATTCCACCATACATTAATCTTTGTCCCATAGGAGTTGATTTCATCATATGGTCATTAAAATGAACTTTTGCATTGTTTTGATATAGTTTTGTTGCAAGTGTATGATCACTATTATCTATAGTAATTCCCTCTGGATGATTAAGTCTCTCTCCAGCAACATAATCTTCAAAGAAGTACTCTCCCCCACTTGCATCTGTATCAATTGCACCAATTGTTGGAATATTTATTTTATCAACTATTGGTGTACAAGTTTGAAAACTTGGAACAATATTTATTTCACTTTTAACACTATGGTCTTTTTTATGAACCATTACCCATCTTTTGAAGTTTAAAACTTCATTTCCATCTTGATTTATTCCAATAGAGTGAACATAAACAACTCCACTTTTTCCATTTGAGTTCTCTTTTAAACCAATTACAGTTGAAGTCATACTAACTGTATCTCCTACAAAAACTGGATTAGGAAAAGAGATTTCAGCATAACCTAAATTTGCAATAGCATTTAAAGATATATCTTGAACCGATTTTCCAAATGTTAAATGGAACATTAAAACATCATCTATTGGTCTTTTTTTGTATCCAATTTCTCTTGCTACAATATCACTTGAGTGTAGAGAAAATCTAGAACCAGTGAAGGCTATGTATAAAGATACATCACCTTCACTTATTGTTCTAGGTAGTGGATGAACAATTTTTTGTCCAATACTAAAATCTTCAAAATAGTTACCGTAATTTATTTTTGACAAACAAAACTCCTTATTTATTAAATAGGTTTTGACCTAAAGATTTATAAGTCTCATAAAGTTTTATCATTTTTCTTGCCCATTTAATTCTTGAAGAATCAACAAGTTTATTATTATGTAAAATTACTTCTTTACCTTCTTTTGCTGCTTCTTCATATTTTGCAATCATCTGCTCATAATCTTCAACTTCGCTTTGTTTTGGAGTGAAAATGTCGTTTATGTATTCAATTTGAATTGGGTGAATCAAAGATTTTCCATCAAATCCTAAGTTAAATGCATCTTTTGTTGAATCTTCACAAGCAAATTCATCTAAAACATCAAAATGTGGACCATCAATTACAGTTTTACCATAAGCTTTTGCAGCAAGTGCAATTTGAGCTAAATATGTAACAATTGCTTTCGAACCTCTTTTTATATCGATTTGAAGTCTATTTGCTAATTTATTTGAACCAACAACCACAACTTCAACTTTTGGACTAGCTGCACATATTTCATGAATATTTAAAACTGCCATTGGAGTTTCAATCATAATCATAAGAGTTAATTTTGGGTTTACTTGTTCTATTAGTTTAACAGCTTCTAAAACATCTTCTTTTGAATCAATTTTAGAGAACAATAAACCATCAATTTCAATCTCTTTTGCTAATTCTAAATCTTTTTTTAAATCTTCACTTCCAAGATTATTGATTCTTAAAACTCTTTCACTATCTCCAAAACTTGGACCCTTCTCAGCATAAAATTCTTTTATAGTAGTTCTTCCTAACTCTCTTTGATCTTCCAAAATTGCTTCAAAATCAAAAATAACAGTATCAGCTAAAACAGTTTTTGCTTTTTCTACATTGTGCTTGTTATAAGAAGGAACTAAAAGCATAGATCTTCTAGCTTTATATTCAACAACTTCCTCACCTTTTGATTTTGCTCTTTCAAGCTCATTTAAATCTTTAACTAATTGTTTTCTTAAAACTTTTCCATTTTTTGTTCTTGGATAGTCAGCCATTGTAAAGATTCTTTTTGGCGCTTTATATTTAGCTAAGTTCGCTTGAGAGAATTTCAAAATCTCTTCTTCTTGCTCTTTAGTCAACTCTTTATGTCCAATTACAATAATTGCAACAATAGTTTTTTCTTTTTCAATATCAAGTCCAAAAGCAACACAATCAGCAACATCTGGATGAGTTTTTACAACTCTTTCAATTTCGTGTGGACTTACTCTAAACCCAAAAGTGTTGATGATATCATCTTTTCTTCCAATAAACCAGATATAACCGTCTTTATCTTTTCTAGCATAATCTCCTGTAAAGAAGTACCCATCATGTTTAGCTTTTTGAGTCTCTTCTTCAAGTTGCCAGTATTCTAGGAATAATCCTGGATCATCTTCACCAATACAAATCATTCCCTCTTCTTCAACACCAACTTCTTCTAGTGTTTCAGGATTAATAAGTTTTACAATGTGTCCTGGCTGTGGGAATCCAGCACTTCCTGGTCTTATTGGATTATATTTTGAATGTGAAATATAGTATGAACACTCACTCATTCCAATTGCTTCAAAAATATCTTGTTTAAATCTATCTCTCCATAAACCTAACATTTCATCACTTAAATGCTCTCCCGCACTCATACAATATCTTAAAGATGGGCAATCATCAAGTGTGAAATCAGTTTTTTGAATAATTTGTCTATAAATTGTTGGAACTCCAATAAAAATTGTACATTGGTGTTTTTTGATTAAGTTAATCCATGTTGAAGCATCATTCGCTCCTTCATAAGCAATAACTGTATGACCATTATATAATGGATCCATTAAAGCTGAACCTAAAACATATGTCCAGTTAAATTTACCAGAGTGCATGATTCTGTCATTCTCTTTGAAATCAAACCAATAATCAGTTGCAGGTTTTCTACCCACTAATGATCTGTGAGAGTGTAATACACCTTTTGGATAACCAGTAGTTCCTGATGTATAAACTAAATATGCAGGTTCACCTGATTTTGAGTTATAGTGATTAGGAGTTGTGCTAGTTTCTTTAAAAATTTGATTTAATGCATAAACATTTATATCTTTTGGTTTTTTTAAATCTTCAACACTATCAAGACCAGCAACGACTATTGTTCTTAAGTTATCAAGATTTTCTAAATAAGGAACTAAATTTTCATACATAGAAGCTGATAAAACAATAGCTTTTGCTTGAGAATCTTCAGCTAAATATTTAACTTCGCTACCACTTAATAAAGTTGAAGTAGGAACAGCAATCATTCCACCTTTCATTACTCCAAAAAATGAAATAGGGTAAGCCAAAGAATTTTTTAGACAAACTAAAACTCTATCTCTTGGCTCTAAACCAATTCCTGCAAAGAAGTTTGATACTTGATCAGATTTTGTTGCTAACTCTTTATAAGTTATAGAATCAGTACCTAATTTATCATCTTCAATTATCATTGCAACATTATTTTCTTTATTTGTACCAACATGTTTAGTTGTACAAGCAATACCTATATTTAAAAATTCAGGTACATCTAATTTTATTGTTTGACTCATGTTAAAACTCCTTATAATATTACAGTTGACCGTATGGCCAGTTTTCTTTAAATGTATGGATAGGCATTTTATTTAACACAGAAAGTGCAAATAACTCATCCTCTTTTGATAAACTATTTAATGCATAAGCTCTTAAAATATTTTGTAAAGATTTTCCAAACATTGGAGGATCTAGCATCTCACCTTCATATCTAATTGCACCACTAAGTAATGCATCAGCTTCAATAGCAGCTTTTAAAATAGATACGTCTTTTTCTATCTCTAATGGAGATGGAGTAAATGCAACTTTACAAATATTTATATGATTTGGAGTAATAACTTGTTTTCCTGTTAATCCCATTGCATTTTCTCTTAAAGCATGAGAATAAACATGTTTGCTAGCTTCATCTCCATGTAAATCCAACCATCTTCTAATATCTTTTTTCTCAACGCAAGAATCTGGTAATGAATGTGGTGTTAAAAGAACTTCAACTCCTCCGATAACCCCTTTACCTTTAATTCTAGCTTCCATTGTAAGAATATTAAAAAATGTTTCTAATTCATCAATCCAACCTTTTGGAGTAATTTTATATGCCATAGCTTTTGAAAAATCATGAATTCCAAATACAATATGTTTAACAGTTGAATGTTCCATTAATCTATCAGCAATTTGAAGAGATTTTGGATGTTCAACGATTGGTTGAATTGTAAGTTTACTTCCAATTGAAATTAACCAAGAAGATAAATCTCTAATCTCAGCACTTCCATAAACTTCTCCAGCTTTTGCTAAAACAATAACATCAATATATTGATGAATTTGTTTTAACATTTTTAAATCTTCTTCATACTCTTCAGTTCTAAATGGATTTATTCTTATGGCTATTTGAAAATCTCTTTCAGGAAATTTTGGTAACTCTTGAATTAAAAGTTCTCTACTCATAGCTTTTTGTCTACAACCATCTTCTAAGTCAAATAGAACAGTGTGAGCTTTTGTTTTATAAGCGTGTTTTTGTAATCTTAATTTAGCTTGTTCAATTGTTTCATAAGAGCCATCTAGTGGATTATATTTAATTGGTGGATAATAAATTTGGATACCTGGCCAATAACCACCAAGAACTGGTGTTAAATCGTCATTTGCTGTTAATTTAGATAAATCTATCGCAGAAGTCATCATATTTAAACCTTTCATATTTTTTTACTTGCTTTACGTACAAACATTTTATTATACATAAAAACTAACAAGGAATTTATACACAAATTAAAATGAATAAATTTTATATCTTTTAATATAGTAAATAAATTTAAGTTTATTATAATAAATGCCGTAAACTACCAATTTTAGGGAAATAAAACTTAAAAAATATTATGAAAAATGATATTACTTGGAAAATCTAAAATTTAAATTTTAAATAGTCAGAGATATTTTTAAAAATAAAGAGTAAAAAAACTCTTTTTTTTAAAAATCTTGTAAAAAGTTTAATGTTTCAAAATAGTCAATTAAAAAAGGTTTTGATATTTTTTCAAAGCTATTAATGTCTTCATATAAATTTATAAAAAATGAAAAATCAATATTTCTATTTTTTAAAGCTTCAATTGAAAGTAGGGTATCATTTATGCTGCCTAGCTTTGAAGGAGTTATTAAAAATGTTTTAGTTTTAAATTCTTTTATTAAATCAATAATAAAAAAATCTTTTTTTATTGGAACCATAAGTCCCCCAGCACCTTCAATTATTAAAACATCACAAAAATTTTGTAAATATTCTTTTTTCTCTTTAATGAAATCAATATCAATATATGTGTTACCTCTTGCAACATAAGGTGCAGCAGGAATAGTAAATTGATAAGGAACACAATCATTTATAGATATGTTTTTAAAATCTGTATTTAATTTTTTTGTTAAATTTAGCATTTTTGAGCCATCAAGAGGAGTATTATTTTCCACACCAGTTTCAATAGGTTTGTAGTAACCAACTCTAAGTCCTGCATTTGCAAAATAATTTAGAAATTTTTCACAAGCATAAGTTTTTCCTACATTTGTATTAGTTGCAGTAATAAAAATTGCTTTTCCTAAATAATCTTTTGGATTGATTTTCATAATAATCTCTTTTTTGTTATAATTTGTAGCTTTTTAAAATGTGATTCTATCACAGCAAAAATAATAAGGGTTTTATGTGAGCAATGAAATAGAAATAGAATTAAATGAAGATTTAGAAGTAGAAGAACCAAAAAAATATAATGTTTTTTTATTAAATGACGATTATTCAACGATGGATTTTGTAATAGATGTATTAGTAAAAGTGTTTAGAAAAACAATAAATGAAGCTGAAGCTATAATGTTAAGTGTTCATAATAATGGAAAAGGACTTTGTGGGGTTTATACTTTTGAAATAGCAACAACAAAAGTTGCTCAGGTAAAAAGTTTGGCTCGTGATAAAGGTTTTCCTTTAAAAGCTATAATGGAAGAAGAATAAATAATGATAAGTAAAGAGTTAAGACATATTTTTGCACAAGCGATTAGTTATGCAAAAAGTAATCATCATGAATATTTAACTTTAGAACATGTTTTCTTAATGTTAATAAATGATGCAACAATTGAAGATATGTTTATTGATTTAGGAGTAAATACAACAACTTTATTTGAAGAGTTAAAAACTTATATTGAAGAAAATACTCCAAGATTGCCTGAAGGAATTGCAGATGAACCAATAGAGACTTTAGGACTGTCTTCAACAATAGAATATATGGTTGCACACACTCAAAGTAGTGGGAAAACAAAAGCAAATGTAGAAGATATGTTTGTAGCAATTTTAAAAGATGAAAAAACATACGCTACATATCTATTGAAAAAATTAGGAATTCAAAGAGTTGATATACTTGAAGAAATTTCTCATAGACCAGATGAAGAAAACAGTGAACAAACAGATGAAAAAAACGATAAGGTTTTAGAACAAAATTCTAGTGAGCTTGTTGAAGTTGCCAAAAAAAATGAGATTGATCCAGTTATTGGAAGAGACAATGAAATAGCAAGAGTTATTGAAATACTTGCAAGAAGAAAGAAAAATAATCCTCTTCTTGTGGGAGAGCCAGGAGTTGGTAAAACAGCTATTGCTGAGGGATTAGCCTTGAAAATAGCTCAAAAACAAGTTCCAGCATCTTTAGAGGATTCAAAGATTTTTTCATTAGATATGGGTTCAATGCTAGCTGGAACAAAGTACAGAGGAGATTTTGAGAAAAAACTAAAATCGCTTCTAAATGAGATTTCAAAAATTCCAAATGCAATTTTATTTATAGATGAGATTCATACAATTGTTGGAGCTGGAAGCGTTGGTGGAAGTGCAATGGATGCTTCAAATATTTTAAAACCACTTTTAGCAAATGGAAAATTAAGATGTATAGGTGCTACGACTTTTGCAGAATATAGAAATGATTTTGCAAAAGATAAAGCATTAAGTAGAAGATTTGCAAAAGTTGATGTAAATGAACCTAGTATTGAAGACTCTATTACAATATTAGAAGGTTTGAAATCTAAATATGAAGAGTTTCATGGAGTTAAATATTCAAAAAGTGCTATTATTAGTGCGGTTGAACTTAGTAAAAAATATATAACTGATAGGTTTTTACCCGATTGTGCAATAGATGTGATAGATGAGGTTGGTGCTTTTAAAAAAATAGAGTTATCAAAAAATTTAAAAACTAAAAATGATATAAATATTACTGTTGGTTCAAAAGATGTTGAAGAAATTATCGCAAAAATGGCACATATTCCTGTAAGAAGTGCTACAAAATCAGATTTATCACTTTTGAAAAACTTAGAAAAAAATATGCAAAAAAGAGTTTTTGGTCAGGATAAAGCAATCGCTTCAATTATACAAGCAATAAAAATAAATAAAGCAGGTTTAGGATTGGATAAAAAACCAATAGGAAGTTTTTTATTTACGGGACCAACAGGAGTTGGAAAAACTGAAGTTGCAAAAGAGTTAGCTTTACAGATGGGAATTCATTTTGAAAGATTTGATATGAGTGAATATATGGAAGCTCATGCTGTTTCAAGACTTATTGGAGCACCAGCTGGATATATAGGATTTGAACAGGGTGGTCTTTTAACTGAAAGTATTAGAAAACATCCACATACAGTTTTACTTTTAGATGAGATTGAAAAGGCACATCCTGATTTAATGTCAATTCTTCTTCAAGTTATGGATAATGCTGAATTAACTGATAATAGTGGAAATAAAGCAGATTTTCAAAATGTGATTTTAATAATGACTTCAAACTTAGGTGTTAGTGAAGCTAATGTTATGGGGTTTGCAAAAAATGAAAAATTAAATGAAAGTAAAGCAATAAATAAATTTTTTGCACCTGAATTTAGAAATAGATTAGATGCAGTTGTTAGTTTTGATAGTTTAAGCTTAGATGTTGTTTCAAAAGTTGCAGGTAAATTTATAGAAGATTTAGAAAAGCAATTAGAGAATAAAAAAATAAAAATAGAAATATCTAGAAAGGCTAAAGATGAATTAGCAAAACTAGGTTACGACAAAGCAATGGGGGCAAGACCATTAAATAGAGTAATTTCACAAAAGGTAAAAAATCCATTAACAGATGAGATATTATTTGGAAAACTTAAAAAAGGTGGTGTTGTTAAAATAGATTTTAAAGAAGATTTTGTATTTACTTATAGTTTGTAAAACACAATTATTTTATAATCAATTTGATACAATTTTAAAATATACGAGAATAAAATAAAGGGAAAAAATGAAAAAGAGTCTAATTATTACAGCAACTACGATTTTATTGTTTATAGGTTGTACAGAAGAGAAAAAAGAGACAAAAGCTGATACTACACCAAAACAGGAAATTGTTCAATCAGTTGAGAAAAAAGCTGAAGAAGTAAAACCTGATACAAAAGTTGCAGAACCAAAAGTAGAAGAAGTTAAAACTCAAATTACAACGGCATCAAGTGATGTTAGTGGTGAATCTTTATTTAAAACTTGTACTTCTTGTCATGGATCAAAAGGAGAAAAAGAGGCTTTAGGAAAATCACAGGTAATTGCTGGTTGGGATAAAGAAAGAGTTATAAAGGCTTTAAATGGTTATAAAGATGGAAGTTATGGAGGAGTTATGAAAGGAATTATGAAACCTCATGTAGAATCAAAAACTCCAGAACAAATAGAAGTATTAGCAGATTTTATTTCTAAACTTTAAAATTCAACAATTAAAATAGAACTTTTATTAAAAAGTTCTATTTAAAAAACTTCGATAAACCCCTAAAACACGAATAAAATTTGAAAAAACTCAAAAGAAGTAGACAAACTTCCCAAATTTAAGCCACATTTAAGCCTAAACCCCTTGACAAAGCA